>JAQVBN010000036.1 GCA_028690275.1 Minisyncoccota bacterium
ATTAATTAGTGGAATAGTACAAAACTCTAAACCTTTTATATCTCCAGCACTTAAGTTTGGAAAGAGTATAGGTAAGACAGCGGCTTTAGGAGCTCGACAAGGAATGACAGCTGCGGATAGGAGATATAATGAATTAAAAGATTCAAGAGGAACGGATGAAATTCCTGGAACAACAGGTTTAAATCCAAAACCATATAACATTATTCCAACCACAGAAGAAAAAATCTTAGGGGGAATAACTAAAGGTAGTGCTTGGGTTAAGAGAGCATCTAAAAATCCGTATGCTTTAGAAATGGAAAAATATAGCAAGAAAGAAAAGTTGGGAGAGAATATTACTGCTGATGATCTTAAGTTTGCTTTTGGAGGAATGACTACTTATAATGATACTGCTAAAATGGAATTATTTGCTAGAACTACTGCAAAGGAAATTAATAAATTCTTAAGTTCGGCAAAAGATCTTGATGCTCAGAAAAAGATTTTATCTATGGTTAATAAATTAGGGAATGAAGATACAAAAGAAAAAGCTATGAGGGCTTCATTGATGGGTGATGGAAAAGACAATGAAAGAATTCAGACTGTTGATATGAAATATGATATAGAAAAAGTTATTAGTGAAGTTTCTGGAAAGGCTGTCTTAGATATAAATGCAAAAGCATTTGATGATATTAAAGCATTGGCAGCATTAGCAAAATCATGGAAACCAAACGATCTTAAGATTTATGCTAATGAAAACAGAGAAATTATTGATAAGATGAATGGAAAAATCGACATAGTAATAGATGCTGCTAGCAAAAATAATCCTGCCTTATATAATAATATGACTTCTCCTAATTCCATGTTTAAAATACCTAAAACTAATTCAATTCCTCGATCCGAGGAGAAGCCTAAATCAAAACCTTCTGACTCAAATAATTATGACATCTATAAAGAAGACTAAATTAGTTTTAATTAGAGTATTGTAAACCTTCAATTAATGCATTATAATATACATAATGCAATATAGAGTTCCACAATTTATCGAAGAAGAAAGTAAAATAATGGGTCCTTTAACCGTTAAACAGGCAATCATTGTTGGTCTTTCGGGAGGTTTGATTTTTATCATGTATTTTTCTTTTGGAGAAACAAGCATGTTTCTTTTTCTTGTTTTGTCAGGTATAATAGCAGGAGCGGCAATAGCAATGGCTTTTTTGAAGATAGATGGAAGACCTTTCACTCAAATGATGACTTATTTTATGAATTTTACGATAATGCCAAAATTGTATATATGGAAAAGAAAGGAAACACCAGTATTTTTAAGTGTAAAATTAAAAACACCGATTGATATGGAAAAAGAAAAAGATCCTTTCAAGGGGCTAGAGCAAAGAAAAGGAAAATTAAACAAACTTCAGAATAAAATAGAATTATTATAAAATGGCTTCAAATAAAGTAGCAACACAAGATTTCATACCTGTTGAAAAAATAAAAGAAGGTATTATGATTTTAAAAAATCAATCTTTAAGAGGTGTTCTTATCGTCTCCTCTCTTAATTTTGGTTTGAAATCTGCTGAAGAGCAAACAGCAATTATTTATCAATTTCAAAGCTTTCTTAACTCTCTTGATTTTCAAGTACAAATTTTAACCTCTTCTCGAAGAATTAATATGACAGGTTATCTTGATAAGTTAAAGAAGATGGAAGCAGAACAGAAAAACGAACTTTTAAAAATACAAACCACAGAATATATTAAGTTTATTGAGGAAATAATAGGGGGAGGATCAATTATGACAAAAAGTTTTTATGTCATCGTTCCTTATTTTCCTTTAACAGAATTAACAAACTTCTTTCCTGAAGATAATGCCGGCAAGAATAAACAGCAACTAACCGAAGATAAGTTCCAAGCAGCTAAATATCAATTATATCAGAGGATGGAATATATTGCTTTAGGCCTTAGAAGATGTGGTTTGAAGTCTGCTCCGTTAAATACAGCTGAAATTGTAGAACTTTTATGGGCAGATTATCATCCTCAAGAAGCAGAATTTGGATATTACCCAGAATTACCACCAGAATTAACAAGATAATAAAATGGCAGGAAAAAAACAAGAAAAACAAGAAAAACATAAATTATTTAGCGAGGAGTTAATCAATGAAAAAGACATTATTGCTCCTGCATCTATTAAAATAAATCCAAGCGATGGTGAAATTGGAGAGATTTTAACTAAAACTTATTTTATTTTTTCTTATCCAAGATATTTAAATACTGGTTGGTTATCTCCAATTATTAATTTAGATATTCCTTTAGATGTTTCTTTCTTTTTTCATCCAATTGAAACGGAAACGGTATTAAAACAATTAAGACGTAAGGTGACAGAAGTCCAAGCAGAATTAACCGAAAGAGATGAAAAGGGATTAATTTCAGATCCAGCATTAGAAACAGCTCATAGCGATTTAGAAGAATTGAGACAAAGCCTGCAAACAGCCCAAGAAAAGATGTTTAAGTTTGGGTTATATATTACTGTTTATGCAAAGGACAAGAAAGAGCTTATTCAAATAGAAACTACCCTAAGGTCAATTCTTGAATCAAGACTTATTTATATTAAGCCAGCCTTATATCAGCAAAAGGAAGGGTTAATTTCCACTTTTCCTTATGGAATGGATTCTTTAGATATTCATACCACTTTAAACACTTCTCCTTTATCTAGTATTTTTCCATTCATTTCTTTTGATTTAAGTTCAAATGATGGAATTCTTTTTGGAATTAATAAGCATAATAATTCGCTTGTTCTTTTCGATAGGTTTAGTTTAGAGAATGCAAATATGGTTATTTTCGCTAAATCTGGTTCCGGTAAATCATATGCGGTCAAATTAGAAGTTTTAAGGTCTCTTATGGTCGGTATAGATTGTATTATCATGGACCCTGAAAATGAGTACAAAACGCTTGCAGAGGCTTCTGGGGGGTCTTTTTACAACATATCCTTAGGATCAGATAGTCACATTAATCCTTTCGATCTTCCAGAAGTAAAAGAGGGAGAAGACCCAGAAGATGTTTTGAGGTCAAACATTATCAATCTTGTTGGTTTAATGAGAGTGATGCTTAATGGATTATCTCCCGAAGAAGATGCGATTATGGACAGAGCTCTTGCTGAAACTTATGCGGCAAGAGATATTACTCCAGAATCAGATCCAGCGAACTGGCAACAAAACATTCCTGTTTTAGGGGATCTAGAAACGGTTCTTGAGGGAATGGAAGGAGCGGAAATGCTAACACAAAAAATTAGAAAGTTTACAAAAGGAACTTTTTCAGAGTTTTTCAATAATAAATCAAATGTAAATATGGCTAATGGCTTAACAGTATTTGGTATTAGGGATATTGAGGACGAATTAAGACCAATCGCCATGTTTATTGTTATGAGATATATTTGGAATGAAGTGAGAACAACTCTTAAAAAGAGGATTTTAATTATTGATGAGGCTTGGTGGATGATGCAGAATGAAGACGGTGCTTCTTTCTTGTTTGGATTGTGTAAAAGAGGAAGAAAATATTGGCTTGGAGTAACAACAATTACTCAGGATGTTTCTGATTTTATGAAATCAAGTTATGGAAAACCTATTATTACAAACTCTTCTTTGCAGTTGCTTTTAAAACAAAGTCCTGCTGGAATTGATTTGCTTCAAGACACTTTTATGTTAACTGATCAAGAAAAAATGCTTTTGCTTGAAGTTCCTGTTGGAGAAGGTATTTTCTTTGCAGGACAAAAACACGTGGCTATCAGAGTTGTAGCTTCATATACTGAAGATCAAATAATTACTACAAATCCAGAAGAAATTAAAAAAAGAGAAAACAATTAAAAAACACCGAAAGGTGTTTTTAGATTATATTAGGTTTTATAGAAACTCTTCTGTCCTCCCCCTCTCCAATACTTTCGGTAACAACATCGTCTCTTTTTGCTAGCTCCATATGAATTATTCTTCTAGCATAAGCAGAAAGTGGTGGTAGGGTTCTTTGTTGTCCGGTAGTGATAACTTCCTCGGCAGCTGAGTTAGCCATACTTTTATAGCTATTAATCTTATTTCTTCGGTAGTTATCAATATCTAGAGTTAAATAAATTTCTTTTCCAATTTCTTTTTTTATAACTTTTCGGAGAAGAAGTTGAATGTCAGCAAGCATTAATCCTTGTCTACCGATAAACATTTTCGCATCTTCTATTTTAAAGATATTTATTTCTAAAATATCTCCTTCTTCTTGCGAATAGTTTATTTCTAACTCTATTTCAAATCCTATTTTCTTAAAGAATTCTTTGGTTTTTTCTTCTATAACTTTAAGTTCTTTTTCGTCTAACATAACTTTAATTTTTTAAAATTATCTTTTGTTGTATGATTGAAAATATTGTAATCACAAGCCAGTATAATCCAAGAGCTGATGGTAGATAAGCTAATATGAATAGGGTAAAGATAGGGAATAAGATAAGCATCTGTTTTTGCATCATATTTTGCATTTTTTCTGTTTGATCCATTTCTTCCTTTGGTTTTGTTGGTTGCTTTATTTGAGTTGTTTTTAGTTGATAGAATTGAGCGGCAGCAACAATAATGGCGAAAACTAAATTAGATTCTGAAAGGTTTATTCCTAAAAACATTGGCTCTATTGTTCCGCTAAAATTAACAAAGGAATACAACATGTTTTGGATATCAGTCCCAGAGGCAATATTCATAATAACCCTATAAAGAGCAATAATGATAGGGATTTGAAGTAACATATACCAAATACCAGCAAAAGGATTGAATCCTTTTTCTTTGTATATTTTCATTAATTCTTCAGCTTGTTTTTGAGAATCGTCTTTATGTTTTGTCTGAATTTCTTTAATGAGAGGTTGAATTTCTTGAAGTTCTTTCTGAGATTTTAAAGATTTATTGTTTAGAGGCCAAAGAGCTAATCTTATTAAAATGGTTAATATTAAAACAGCTACTCCAAAACTTCCGATAGTAAGATAAAGCCATAATAAGAAGTTTAAAATTGGTTGATATAAAACTAAGTTAAAAATGATTCCTATAAATTCAAACATTTTGCTTTTTTAAATAATTGATTAATTTCTTCCTCTAATTGTTGAAAATCTTTTTCTTTTATTTGAGGATAGGTTACTATTATTAAATCAAATCCTGGTTTTAAGCTACTTTTTTTAACAATTTCTCTAATTCTTCTTTTGATTTTGTTTCTAATAACAGCTCTTTTGGATACTTTTTTAGAGATAACAATTCCGATTCTTGTTATTTCTTGTTCGTTTTCTAATATTTTTAAAAAGAGAGAGTCTGTTTTTATTCCTCTCCCTTTTTTGTAAACTCTTTCAAAATCTTTCTTTTTAGTTAATCTGTTTTCTCTTTTTAACATTCGAAAACTAAACAGTTAATTTTGCTCTGCCTTTTGTCCTTCTGCTTTTTAAAACAGCACGTCCTGTTTTTGTAGCTGTTCTAGCTAGGAAACCGTGAGTTCTAGCTCTTTTTTTCTTTTTTGGATTATATGTTAAACTCATATTCTTTCATTTAATTTATACAGACACAATAGCAAAAAAAATAGAATTGGTCAATTCCATATTGAGAAAAAAGTAATTTATCTACTTTTTGCCCTGTTTTTCCACACTTTTTCCACTTTTTTAGCAAATTGCTTGATTTATCAACATCTTTGCAATTTTCTCCACATATACTATAATAGAAACAAGAAAACATATGACTCAAGAAGAAATCTGGCAATCAGTACTGGCACAAATAAAACTAAACATTTCTTCTGCCAATTTTGCAACTTGGTTTGCAAACACAAGAATTTCGGAAATGGTGGGAGACGTGATTGTGATTTCTGTGCCCAATTCTTTTAGTAAGGAGTGGTTAGAACAAAAATATAAAACAGAGATTTTAAGAATTCTTAAATCTGTGGATTCTTCGATTAGAGACATTGAGTATATTATTGCTCCGACAAAACAAGTTTTTTTCAACAATAATTCGGTTAAGGTTAATGAAGAGCAATTGGGTTTTTCTGAATTTGAAAAGGATGAGGAGACTAATTTAAATCCAAAATACGACTTAGACAAATTAATTGTTGGACCTTTTAATGAAATGGC
>JAQVBN010000037.1 GCA_028690275.1 Minisyncoccota bacterium
TCCATTCGGCTCTGAAGATGCCTCCGGCTAAATTTGCTCTTTTAGCTTCCAAGGGCTACAATATCCTTAACAAGGATTGTGTGCAATGAAAGGGGTCCAGTACAATCTTATTAATTTTTATTTTTTCTCTTCGATTTTTTTCTTGCATTATAACTATATTAGCTTTATACATATTAATTATATAATGGTTTATTGAGCAGTCAAGGGTAATTTTAATCCCCTCCTAAGAACTAAAAACTGCATAGTCTTTTGAACTATGCAATTAATATATCTACGCGACTCGTGCGCTTTAACTACGCTCAAGTTGGCAGGCAAGGTCGGTCTAGAACCCCTACCCTCCAAGCAGTGTAAGGGTTCTTTGGGGGTCTTGGCGATACTCAATTTGAGGTGTCTAGGTCTGATCAAAATGAGACAAATGAGACAGTATAAAAAGGAATTGTCTCGTATGTCTATTTAACGTTTTTAAAGGAGATAAAGCTTTTAATTTTTTTCTTCGAATTTAAAAAGACGCAATCCATTTAAAATTACCAAGATAGTTACCCCAACATCGGCAAATATTGCCAAAGCAAGGCTACTTTTTCCTAAAAGCGCCAAAGCGAGAAATACTAGCTTAATTGTTATTGCTGCCCCAGTATTAATCATAATAGTTTGACTTGCTTTTTTTCCTAATTTAATCAAGTAAGGAATGTTAGTAATATTATTATTCATAAGAGCTATATCAGCATTTTCTATAGCAACATCTGACCCGATTGCGCCCATAGCAATTCCAACTGAAGAAGTCGCAAGAGATGGTGCATCGTTTACTCCATCGCCTACCATTGCCACGTATTTATAGTGTTTTGTGAGATTAGACAGTTCTGTAACTTTATCTTGAGGAAGAAGCCCTGCCTTTATTTCTCTTATTCCTATCTGATTAGCGATAAAATGAGCAGATAATCCATTGTCTCCGGTTAACATTATCGGTGTTACGCCAATATCTAATAATTTATTGATTGTCGGTTTGCTCTCTTTTCTCAATTCATCGGAAATGCCAATCACTCCGATTACTTTTTCGTTATCAGCCATAACTATTACTGTCTTACCCTGTTTTTCGAGAGATTCAACCTGTTCGACTACCCCTTGTTCAACTTTAAACTGTTCAGCGATGAACTTAAGGTTGCCCACGCAATGATGGCTGCTTGTGCAAACTAAGCAATCTCCTTTAACACCTTTGCCAGCTACTGATTCGAAATTAGAAAATTTATGTGGTTCAAGATTGTATTTCTTTGCTTCCGATATTATGCTTTGGGAGATTGGGTGCTCTGAAAAAATTTCCATGCCTGAAGCACATGATAAAAGTTCTTCCTTAGTAAATCCATTTAAAGGAATAATATCTGATACGATCGGCTTACCTAAAGTTAGAGTACCCGTTTTATCAAAGGCAATGGCCTTTATCTTTCCCAATTCTTCAATAAATCTTCCTCCTTTGATAATTATGCCCTTTTTGGTGGCATTGCCAATTGCAGAAAAAATGGTAATCGGAGTCGAGATTACTAGTGCGCATGGACAAGAAATAAGGAGAAGCGTTAGTGCTTGAGTAAACCAAGGGATAAACGGCTCATTTAATAGCCAAACGGGAACAACAACTAATAAAAAAGAAATCGAAATAACTGCAGGAGTATAATATTTGGCGAATTTTTCAATAAACTTATGAGCACGAGATTTTTTTTCTGCTGATTTATATGTCAAATCAACTATTTTTGAAAGAGTACTATCTTTAGCAGTTTTTAAAACTTCTACTTCTAGATATCCGCTTCCATTCATGGTTCCAGCGAAAACAAAATCATCCTTACTTTTATTTTTAGGCAAAGGCTCGCCAGTTATATTCGCTTCATTAACTGAAGAGTTTCCTAGAATAATCTTTCCGTCTAAAGGAATTTGATCTCCGGGCTTAATAATGATGATGTCTCCAATTTTAATCTTGTCGATCGGCGTTTTATCAGCCATTCCTTTGATTTGGGCTAATTTAGGAGCCTTATCAATTAATTCTTTTAATGCCGATTGGCTTTTTCCAATCCCATACTCCTCTAAAGCCTCGCCCAGCCCAAATAAGATTATAATTATCGAAGCTTCCTCGAATTTTTGTAAAAATACTGCTCCAATGATAGCAATAAACATAAGGAGATTAATATCGGAGAAATTCAGCTTGATAAGGCTTTTTATTCCGCTTACAACAATGCTTCTTCCAAAAACAAGGGCGATGATGATAAAAAATAACAATCTAGCCCACAAGCTGATATCAATAGAAAAGAAGGACATTATTTCTAAGGGGGCAACAAAAAACAAAGAGACTATCAGCCACTTAATCTTCTTTTTTGGATCGGATTCAATTTTTTCTTGCTTTTCCTTTTCGGAACAATCGCAACTACAAGTGCTCATAATTTAACTTTTAATTAGTAATGCGTACAATTATAAAATTCTTTTGAATGTTTTTTAAGTAATTTTCTTGCACAAATAATAATATCGGAAACGTCTTTTGAGGCAACCTCATAAAGAACTTCTCTTCCCCTTTTCTCTTTTTTAATAAGTCCACACTCTAAAAGGCAGGATAAATGGGCCGAGGTATTAGACTGAGATAGATTTGTTTTTTCCGCAATCTCAGTTACTGTTCTCGGCCCATCTAATATTGTAGAGACTATTGATAGTCGAGATTGATCAGCGAATCCTTTGAATAATTTCGCTTCAAGTTGAATTTGTTGTGTTTTCATATATGAACGTATTATCATATATTCATATATGAGTCAACTGCATTTAATCAAAATATAGATTATTTTGCAACTATTTCGTTATAAAATAAAAAATAATTGAAAGAATTATTAAGGGAATCCAAGCCCAGATAACTTTCTGATAGCGGAATAATGATCCACCATTCTTAGCTCGTATTGCCCTATACCATTTTTCGAAACCATAAAAAACAATACTGCCGATAAAGATAGTCAAAATCAGCTTATCCATTCCCCAAATTGTGTTATATTCGTCTCCGATAACTTCGATTGAGCGGAGGGGCCAGATAACCGTTGCATATGACAATATGATTATCAAGGTATTTCTTAATGTGAATTTAATATTCTTTTTGTCTAGCCATTGTATTGTCCACATTATAATAGCCACAGTCATCCCTCCTATCCATAATCCAGTAATCGTGTCATCTATTTTTAACCATCGAGCTAATCCAACACCGCTGGAAACGCCGATTACACAAACTGGACAGATTGCTAAAGCTGCTTGGGCATAAAAAGTAGAAATCAGCGATATTAAAGACACAAGTGTAATTTTTTTCTTGTTCATTTTTTAATTATTAGCTTGATTAATTACAGCTACCGCTTCCTGAGGCACCAGATTGATTAGTTCCCTTTCCAAAACCAGGAGCCGGAGCCTCTGTTGATAGCTGATCCTGGCATTCGCTTGGAGCATTGTTAAAGGCGCTGCAAATTGTTTTAAGTAGGCTTGCGCTATCACGACCTGATTGGATAGTTGTGCCATTAATGACTAAAGTTGGAGAACCCTGTACACCGTATTTGTCATTATCTGCTTTGTGAACATTGAAATTAGTTCCAGTTATATCAAATTGATTAGCTGCTTCATCCATGCAGGAATTTGTTTTATTATCATCAACTCCAGCAGATTTTAGACAAGCATTAGCATCACCACTAATCAAAAAACAATCTAGATAAGAATAGAATTCAGCAGGTTGGACTTTGTCAATGCAGTATTGGCGAAGATTTTCCTGATTTTCTTTTTCACCATGCATTGTATAAGAAACAAATTTCAACTTAAAGTCTATTTTATCGCCCAGAGCTTTAACGGCAGGAAGAATGCCTTTTTCTATTTGTGTTCCGTATGGACAGTAACTCATGACAAAAAGCTCGACAGTTGGCTTATCTGATTTTTCTTCTACTGCGATAGATGGTGAATTTGAGCTAGTATTTTCAGTGGCAACTTCAGATAAACTATATACTTGCGGATAGAGCTTTTTGCCATCTTTAGAGATATATGAATTTATTTTTTGTCCGTTATAATCAACCTCTAGTTTGTATAAATCGTTTTCTTTTCCAATTACCTTGACAGTTGCTGATCCTTGTCCCTGCAATAATTTCGCATTTATGAACTCGGCAGAATTTTTTTCAATTATTTTTGTTGATAGCCAAGATAATTTATTAACAGATAAATAAGTAATTGAGCCTATTAAAATCATAGTGACCGCTCCGACAATCAAGCCAGTTAAAAATTGTTTATTGATTAATTTAAGTTTATGCATATTTTTTTAAGATATTTTTATATAACAAAAAACCGCTTTTATTTTTTAAAAATAAAACGTTAAAATATATATCAAAAAATTTTAGGATTCAGAATGCCTTTAGCAAATAAAGGGGTAAGCAAATTATGCTCCAGATTAAAACGTTTTAAAGCGGTTTTGGTCCTACCTTGAAGCTCTAAAAGTTTTTCATTATTTTCATAAAATATGAAAAATAAAATTACTAAAATTAGTAAACAATAAAGAGGTAAATTATTGTTTACAATAGCTATTGTAAATGAGGACTTTTCTTCCAAATGGCTTATAAGACTTTCATCAACGCAATTACCATCACTGCATACAGAGTTTTGAATGTCAAAAAAACAGCCGTCTGGAAAACAAACATTTAAAAAAATAGATGAAGCAAAGAAAATAAAAAAAGAAATAATTATTATTAATGATAAGATAGCTTTTTTCATATTTGTTGGAACTGAATCATTATTTTCATCTTACAGCATTTAGTATTTTTTTAATAGTCCCCTATCGTTGTTTATATTAATAATTCAATATGGTGTCGTTTAATATACCTTGTGCGACTTTTTTAAATGATAGAAATAACCAATTCTATTAAATCAATTCTCCAAATTAAGAATATTAGTAAGACTATAGCCACTGTGAATATGCAATGGATATAAAATGGAAGCTGACCTTTCAAAGTCGGCTTTTTTGCCTTCGTCATCATATCTTTTATGTCTTTCTTTTCTATTTCTGACATATTTGATTTTTCTACAGTTTTTAGCATGCTGACAAGAGAGGACTCTTGTCCTCTTATTGCATAAATAAAGTTTAGCCAAATTCCTAATGGAATTATAGCAAGCAAGACTGTTAATATTAATTTTACCGAAAAGCCGACGGCTATTAAATTTGGATTGAAGGTGGCTATAATTAAAAGCATTGCAGATAAGGAGCATATCGTCGGCATAGAATCCCACAATCTTGAAATAGAATGTTTTAATAAATCCAATTGTTTATTAAGACTTTCTTTAGTAATTACCGAAGCAGATGAGCTGTCTAATAATTTTAATATAGGATTTATAACCTGATCGGCTAATCCAAGCTCTTTTAAAAATGATATTATTTTTACTTTTTCTTCCTCATTCATAATTTTTTATATTTTCAAAAATATTATTATTATCTTTGTAGTCATAACTCTTTTGTTTTATTTTTTCGAAATTAGCAAAAACATTGGTTGGAATTTTTCGACATTGACTAGCAAAAGTATTGTGAATAATTTTTAAATATTTATCATTAGGATAATATTGTCCGATTGCTCCAATTTCATGATTAATATTGGCTCTTACTTCCCTATTTTTGTGTCCAGACCCATCAATACTAATATTTTGACCGTCACTAGAAATTACATAATATTCTTCTCCAGACAATAAATCCTCTAATGACTGTTCTTGGTGCGCCATTTTATTAATAAAAATAACCATCGTCCTATTTCCGTCGTATTGTCTAAACTTATGCCTACAATCTTGAAGATGATCATGAAAATTAGGAGTATTTGTAAACCAATAAGCTGCCGCTTCACCTCTTACTAATTTGTTCCCTATCTCTTCGGCCTGTTTTTTTAATATATTGTTCAAGAATAAAACTTTAACTTCTATTAAAATATTATTATTTAGTTCTTTTATGTCAGGTTTTTTCTTTTCAGTGTCTTTTTCTTGTTTTTCAAAATCAACACAGTTTAAACCAAGATTATTAAGAAAAAGCATTA
>JAQVBN010000038.1 GCA_028690275.1 Minisyncoccota bacterium
TAAAGACTATGACCTTGATAGGGTGTAGGTGTAAGTTCCGCGAGGAATTAAGCCGAGCACTACTAATTGAGATTTTGAAATAAATTATTGGCTAGCAATTATTAGCTTCAATTAACAAGTATATTATTATTTACAATTCTTATTGTTTTAAATATGGGGATTATACCGCAAGTGCCCCACCTGATCCCTTTTCGAACTCAGAAGTGAAACCTTGCAGGGCCGATGATAGTTCACGCGAAAGTAGGTCGTCCCCATTTTTAAGCCAATAAGAACAAAGAAGAGTAGATAGCTCTTCTTTTTTGTTTTAAATTATGCTACCGTTGAAGTATAAAGTTTGTTCTTTAGGAGGTAATAATGTGTTTTAAATACATAAAAAAATTCTTTGAATCTGTAAAAGATTTAATTGAGCAGCTCTTAAGCCTAAGACGTCTTTACGATGAAGACGGAGTAAGTAGTCTAACCCTTTATTCTAGAAAAAAAGGGCGGTAGTTTTTAAAACTACCTTTTTTTATCTTGCAATTGTCTTTATTTAACTCTATAATAACTATATGAAAACTTTTACCTTGAAAAGAATGTTTTTGTTATTAATTACAGTTGCGATATTAATTGCTGTTTTTTATTGTCTAAAAGATAATTTAAGGAATGAAATTCAAAAAGGTTCTTTTGGTGGTTTTTTATGGAGTATTGGGACTAGTGGTAGTAAAAGTTGTGGTTTTTTAGAGGCGGGAGAAGACTTAAAGGACGTTCAATTGGAATTGTTAAAAGAAGAAAATAAAATGCTTCGAGAAATTATGGGGATTTCTCTGAATAAAGATTATGAGTTTAAAATTGCTTCAGTGACCGGTAAGAATGTTTTTGAAGATGTTTTAACAATTAATTTAGGGTCAAAGGATGGGATTAAAACTAATATGACAGTTTTGACTAGCGAGAAAGCTCTCGTGGGAAAAATCTTAAACGTGTATGAAGATTATTCTGAAGTATTAATGATAACCGATAAAGATAGTTTGATTGATATAGAGATTATCTCTAGGGATGTATATGCTTTGGCAAAAGGAGACAATAATCAAAAAATTCTTTTAGATAATTTAGAAAAAGACTCTGAGGTTTTAGAGGGAGATATTTGCATCACCTCACCGCTTGGAGGACAATACGACGAAGGATTTTTAGTAGGTAAAATTATTAAAAAAAATGATTTAGCTTCTGAGGTTTTTGAGACAGGAGAAATTAAACCATTTTTTACCTTAAAAGATCTAGATAAAGTTTTAATTATTCAAAATGATAAATAAGGTAATTAAAATTTTCTTAATTGCATTTTTCTGGTTTCTTATAACAATTATTCAAACAGGTTTTATCTCTATTTTTACAGAATTTAATTTAATTGTTGCCATTATTATTGTTGTTAATTTGATCGAAGATCCAGAGAATAATTTTGGACTTCTTGGCGCTTTTTGTGGAGGATTTTTCTTAGATCTTAACTCTACTTTGCCGTTTGGTGTGTTTATGGTTAGTTCGGTTCTATTTTCCATCATTATTAAATTTATTTTATCAAAGTTTTTAAAAATTCCTTATGTTTCATGGCTTCCGAAAATTTAATAAAAAGGGTCATTCTATGGATATAGAGGACATATCAATAGATAGTATCATTCAAAAGAAGCACAAGAACTCTATTCTTGCCTCTCAGATAAGGGAAACAACAATAGGAGAGAGAGCTTTCGTTGGTCTTTTTATTTTTTTTACCCTTCTTATTCTTACTATTCTTAGTGTTTGTTTTTTCTTTCAAGTAATTGATAAGGGGGGGTTTCTAGTTAGGGCGGAAAGTAATAAATATATTCAAAAGGAAATTAATACTCAAAGGGGAATTATTTATGATAGAAATTTTGAAAAGTTGGCTGAGAACGATCAAATTTTCAATTTAGTTTTAACAGGAGCGCCTACCGACGAATCTATCCTCTTAGTTTCTAAAATCTTAGGATTAAACTATCAAGAACTAAAAGAAAAAATCTCTAACAACGAAGAAGATGATTTATATATTGCTAAAGATTTAGACAACAAAGAAGTGATCGTTTTAAAAACGAGAATAAATGAACTTGCTGGTTTTGAACTTGAAAAAAAGAATATTCGAAACTATGAAGATGGTTATAATTTTTCTCATATTATTGGATACATGTCTAAAGATGAAGAAGTGGGTGAGGATGGTTTGGAGAAAGAATATGAAGATTATTTGAAAGAGATTCCTGGAATAAAAAAATATGAAAGAGACGCTCTTAATAATATTTTAAGTGAAGAATTAGTTAGGGATCCAGAATCGGGAAAAAGTTTGGTTCTTAATATAGATAAAGGATTGCAAGAAAAAAGTGCAGAAGTGATAAAAACAGTGGTTAATGATGTAAATGGAACTGGTGGTTCTGTTATTATAATGAATCCTAAAACAGGAGAAGTGCTTACTCTTGTTAATTATCCTTCATATGATAATAATTTTTTCTCTAATAATTTTACTAGCTCTGAATATCAATCTTTTATAAACTCAAGAGAAGTTTCTTTCTTTAACAGGGCTATTAGTGGAGAATATCCGATTGGTTCAACGATTAAACCCATCCTAGCAACTGCTTTTTTAGAAGAGGGAATTGTTACTAAAGATACTACGGTTGATTGTGAAGGAGGAATAAAGTTAGGAGATGGAACTTTTAAAAGCGACTGGACAACTCATGGAATAACAAATATGAGTAAAGCTATTTCTGAATCATGTGACGTTTATTTCTATGTCTTTGGTGGAGGGTATGGAAGCACAAAAGGTCTTGGAGTTGATAAGATAGATGATTATTTATATAAGTATGGATTTGGAAAAACCACAGGGATTGATCTTCCTTCAGAAAGCGAAGGATTTATTCCTACCCCAGAATGGAAAGAGGGCTATAAAGGGGTGGGTTGGTATCCAGGAGATACATACAATATTTCTATTGGGCAGGGGTATTTTAAAGCAACACCCCTTCAAGTTCTAACAGCTACTTGTGCCATTGCTAATAATGGTAAATTGGTTAAGCCGCAAATTGTAAAAGAAATTGTTGATGATAATAAAAATGTTTTAGAAACTTTTGAAACAGAAATAGTGGCGGATAATTTCATTTCTCAAAAAAGTTTGAAAGTGGTGCAGGAGGGAATGAGGCAAACAGTACTTTCCTCTTCTGGATCCGCTCCTTCTCTTCAAGCTCTTCCTGTTGCTTTGGCGGCCAAAACAGGAACCGCAGAAACTGGAACAGGAAACACTTATCATAATTGGATTGTTGTTTATGGTCCTTATGAAGATCCTGACATCGCAATGATAGTTCTTATAGAGCATGTTTCTTCTTTTGAAGGGATGACTCAAAGGGTTGTCAGGGAAGTGTTGGGTTATTATTATGAAAATAAGGTTGACAAAGATGAAGATAATTGATAGATTTAAAAAACTATATTTTAAAAAAAATTAAAAATATGTCGGAAAAATATTTAACAAAAGACGGTCTAGATAAATTAAAAGAAGAGTTAGAAAGACTTAAAAAAGTAGAGAGAGTAAAGGTGGCAAAATTGTTGGAAGAAGCGATTTCTTTTGGAGATTTATCAGAGAATGCTGCTTATGATGAGGCTAAAGAATCTCAGGCTTTGCTTGAAGGAAAGATAGTTTCAATTGAAGACACAATAAACAACGCTGTTATTATTAAAGAAGGTAAAAATAATGGTTGGGTTGAGATTGGCTCAAAGGTTACGGTTAAATGGAAAGATAGAGAAGATACTTATTTAATAGTAGGAGAAGAAGAATCAAATCCAATAGAAAAAAGAATATCTTTTAAATCTCCTTTAGGAAAAGCTCTTTTGGGAAAGCCAAAGGATGCAAGAGTAAAAGTGAAGACTCCTAGCGGTGATGATATTGAATATATTATAGTTTCAATCGAATAAGATAAAGAACCCTTGATTTATTCAAGGGTTTTTTAATATTGAATTTTTCATAAATTTAGTATACGATAATCTTATGGCAACAATAAATGAAATTATCAACAACCGAAAAGAAAAGATAAACTATATTCAAAGTTTTGGAGGAAAAGCTTATCCTATTAAAACAAAAAGAACTCACACCATTAAAGAGGCTTTATTAAGTTTTGACGAATTGTCTAAAAGCGCTAAAGAGATTTGTTTGGTCGGAAGAATAAGAAATATGAGAGGTCATGGTGGATTAGCCTTTATTGATTTTCAAGATGGTGATGGAGTTTTTCAAGCTGTTTTTATGGAGGATAAAATTGGTGAGAAGGGTTATGAATACTTTAAAGAAACTTTTGATATAGGAGATTTTATTGAATTAAAAGGAATTTTATTTACAACCAAAAGAGGGGAAAAGACTTTAGAAGTTTCTGGTTTTGAAATGCTAGCTAAAAGTTTAAGACCGCTTCCAGAAAAATGGCACGGATTAAAAGATGTTGAAGAAAGATATCGAAAAAGATATTTAGACTTGCTTTTTGACGAAGATATTAAGCAAAACTTTATTAAAAGATCAAAGATTATTTCAAGTATTAGAGGTTTCTTGCAAGAGAATGATTTTATGGAAGTGGAGACACCAACCTTACAGACTCAATATGGGGGAGCAAGAGCTAAGCCTTTTAAAACACATTTGAATGCATATGATTTAGATGTTTTTTTAAGAATTTCTCCTGAATTATATTTAAAGAGACTGCTTGTAGGTGGATACGAGAGAGTTTTTGAAATAGGAAAATGTTTTAGAAATGAGGGGGTGGATAAATCACATAACCCAGATTTTACCATGCTTGAGTTCTATGCTTCCTATAAAGATTATTTATGGTTGATGGAATTTACCGAGAAGTTATTTGAAAGAATTTTGAAAGATGTTTTTCGAACCACAGAGATTACTATTGGTGAGAATAAGGTTGATTTTGCTGGCCCTTGGGAAAGAATAGAATTTTATTCTTTACTTGAAAAATATACAGGTATTAAATATACAGAGATTAACGAAGAGGGATTGTTTAATAAGGCAAAAGAACTAAAGGTTGATATTCCTAAGGGGGCGGATAAGGCAAATATTGCTGATGAGATTTACAAAAAATATTGTCGACCTAATATTATTAAACCAACTTTTGTAACACATTATCCAAAAGGATTCCAACCATTAGCTAAAGGTTTTGATGGAGAAGACAAGCTAGCCAACTTTCAATTATTAATTGCAGGAGTGGAGGTGGTTAATGCTTTCTCAGAACAGAATGACCCAGCAGAACAAGAAAGGGTGCTTAAAAAACAAGAAGAGCTGTTTAAGGATGGTTTTGAGGATGCACAAAGATCTGATGATGAATTCGTAGAGGCACTTGAATATGGAATGCCTCCAGCAGCAGGTTTTGGAATGGGGCTAGATAGATTATCTATGCTATTAACAAATTCGGCCACATTAAGAGAAATAATTTTATTTCCTTTAATGAAACCAAAAGAAGATAAAGAAGAATAATTAATAATAAAAATAAAAAATATGTTTGATTTATCAATATTAACACCATTTATAATCCTTTTCATTTTTATTTTGCTTTCTTCAATTAAGCAAATAAATCAATACGAGGAGGGGATAAGATTTACTTTCGGTAAATATTCAGACACTCTTCGTCCAGGATGGAGAATTGTATGGCCAGTTATTCAAAGTTTTTCTAAGGTTGATATGAGAGTGAAGGCGGTAGATGTTCCTAATCAGGAGTCTATTACAAGAGATAACATCTCTGTTGCTGTAAACGCAGTTGTTTATTACAAAATAACTTCTGCCGAAAAAGCAATTTTAGAAGTAGAAAATTATTTCTACGCTATGTCTCAATTAGCCCAAACAACGATGAGAAATGCTACAGGTCAAGTTGATTTAGATCAATTATTATCTCAGCGAGATACTGTTTCGGAGAACATTAGAAGGGTCATTGATGAGCAAAGCGACCCATGGGGAATTAAAGTTTTGAATGTTGAATTAAAAGATATTGTTCTTCCTGAAGAGATGAAACGAACAATCGGAAAGCAAGCAGAAGCAGAAAGAGAAAAAAGA
>JAQVBN010000039.1 GCA_028690275.1 Minisyncoccota bacterium
TTTTTCAAATTTTTCCATCCCCTTTTGGTGTCCTGTTGTAGGATCTAAAAGTCTTTTTTTTGCCCAACGTCTATTTCCGTCAGGAATTATTACTAGGTGTTGTAAGTTCATAATCAATTTTCTCTATTTTAATAGGTTGTTTTAAGTCTTCTTTTGCTGATAAATACCCTATAGCAAAAGATAGGGATGAGACTAAGAAAACGGCAATAAACAAAACGATTTCTTTCTCGTATGTTTTGACAAAAAACTTAATTTTTGCTATGATTTTCATATAAATTTTAATGCTGTTTTTTAATATCCTCTAAACATATTAAATCAGTTTACAACAAAAATGTCAAAGACCAAAGCTTCAGGAACAACCAAATTAGGAAGAGACTCACAGCCACAATATTTAGGGGTTAAACTTTTCGGTGGAGAAAAGGTTAAGACTGGCGATATTATTCTTCGCCAGAGAGGAACTAAGTTTTTAGTAGGAAAAAATGTTAAGGCTGGTAAAGACTATAGTATTTACGCAATGAAAGATGGAATTGTAGAATTTACAACAAAACAAAAAAAGAATTTTGATGGATCTCAAAGAATTGCAAAGGTTGTTAATGTTAAATAAACAAAAAAGACTTCATAAAGAAGTCTTTTTTTATTGAAGGACTTTTAAAGTCCTTCTTTTTTTATAGCTGCTTTCATTAATCCAACAAATAGAGGGTGTGGAGTTAATGGTCTTGATTTTAATTCAGGATGAAACTGACAAGCAATGAAATAAGGGTGATTTTTTAATTCAATTATTTCAACAAGATCTTTGTCTTTATTAATTCCTGAAAAAATAAGTCCATTATCTTCTAATATTTTTCTGTAATTGTTATCGACTTCATATCTGTGTCGATGTCTTTCTTTAATATCTTCTGATCCATAGAGGTTGTAGGCTAAAGTATCTTTTTTGATATTACAATCCCAAGAACCCAATCTCATTGTCCCCCCATAGTTATTATTCTTAAGAAGTTCTTTTTGTTCTTCCATTATATCGATTACTAGATTTTTTCCATTTTCATCGAATTCTCTAGAGGTAGCGTCTTTAATTCCGCAGATATTTCTAGCATATTCAATAACCGATAATTGAAGACCCAAACATAATCCCAAGAAAGGAATGTTGTTTTTTCTTACATATTCGATTACTTTAATTTTTCCTTCTGTTCCCCTAGTTCCAAAACCTCCAGGAACAATAATAGCGTCAAAATTATTAAGTTCTTCTAATCCTTCCCCGTTTTCATATTTTGAAGATGAGAGCCAAGTGATGTTTGGTTTAACGTTTTGATCCCATCCAGCATGTTTAATGGCTTCAATAACAGAAATATATGAATCCATAAGATTAAATTCTCCGGTTTCAAAATATTTTCCAACAACTCCGATTTGAACTTCTTTTTTAGGAGCTTTTATTCTTTCAATTAAAGCTTTCCAATCATTAAGATTGTTATCTTTTTCCTTAACATTGAATCTTTCTAATATTTTATCTCCTAGTTTTTGTTCTTCAAAAATAACTGGTATTTCATAAATAGATTCTACGTCTGGAGAGGAGAAAATATATTCTTCTCTTAAATTACAAAAAATAGAAATTTTTCTTTTTCTTGGCTCATCCATTGGCCTGTTAGATCTCCCAAAAATTAAATCTGGCTGGATTCCAGCACTATTTAAAGTTCGTACTGCTGTTTGGGTAGGCTTAGTTTTCATTTCTCCAACAACTGAAGGGATTGGTAGATAACTAACAAGGGCGAAAAGAACATTTTCTGGTTCTTGGAGTTTCATAATACGTGCTGCTTCTAAGAAAAGCATGTTTTGATATTCCCCTACAGTTCCTCCGATTTCGATTAAGATGAAATCAGCTCCTGTTTTTTGTTCAACTTTTTTAATTCTTGCAATTACTTCATTTGGAATATCTGGCACAACTTCAACACATTTTCCTTCGAACTCCAAATTCCTTTCTTTTTGAATTACAGAAAGATAGACAAGACCTGTTGTCATATAATTATCAGTAGAAAGATCTAAATTTAAGAATCTTTCATAGTTTCCGATATCCTGATCACATTCAGTGCCATCGTTTGTCACAAAAACCTCCCCATGCTCTATAGGGTTCATTGTTCCAGCATCAACGTTAATGTAAGGATCGATTTTTACTGCTGTTACAGTGTAACCCCTTCCTTGTAAAACTTTTCCAATAGAGGCAGTTGTTATTCCTTTTCCTACCGAAGACATAACCCCTCCACCAATAAAGATATATTTAGCCATATTGTTTATTCTTTATCTATTATTATATTAACTGTAGATTCTAATTCTGCATTAAATCTAATAATTACCTTATATTCCCCTATTTTTTTAATAGGTTCGGCTACGATTACTTGTTTTACGTCAATTGTAAAACCGTTTTGATTAATTTTTTCTGCGATTTTAGTAGCAGACACGGCTTCAAATAATTGTCCTTCGTTACCTGTCTTAACCTTGATGATAAATCTTTTGTCTTTTATTTTTTTAGCCTCTTCCTTTATAGCTTCTATTTCTTTTTTGGCTTTTTCATCTTCTATCGCTTTGGTAGCTTTTGCTTTTTCGATTAATTCGGGAGTGGCTTTAATAGCTAACTTTTTAACAAAGAGAAAATTATTAGCATAGCCATCGCTAACATTTTTAATTTCGTTCTTTTTTCCTAAGTTTTTAATATTTTCAAGTAATAGTACTAACATATCTTTTGTATTAATTATTAATTAACTCTTTAGCTTTTTCTAACTGTGGATCTTGTCCTAATTCAGCATCTTCTTTAGTTATTTCTATTTTAATATCTGGCTCGATTCCTACTTCATTTATTTGTTCATCTTTTGGTGTATACCATTCCTCTGTGGTGATTTTTAAAATTGAACCATCTCCCAAATACATAACTCTTTGAACCAATCCTTTTCCAAAAGAAGTGTCCCCAACAAGAGTAACGCTTTCAAGGTTAGATTCCAAGGCTCCTGTTAAAATTTCTGCCGCAGAAGCTGTTCCTTGATTTATTAGAATAACAATAGGATAGTTGGACAACTTTCCAGGACCGTCTGATAAGAGCCAAGTGCATGAATCATTCTTATCACATTCTTTAACTATTTTTGAATCTTTTTCAAGGAAAAATGAAGCTACGTTCTTTGCTTCACTTACAAGTCCTCCAGGATTATTTCTTAGGTCTAAAATAATTCCTTTAATATTATTTTTTTGAAGTATTTGATTTATTTGTATTTTGACATCTCTTGAAGTTGTTTCTGAGAATTGAAAAAGAGATAAAAGAGCGATTTGGCCATTATTCGTATCGATAAACTCGAGCTCAGAACTTGGAACAACAATGGTTTCTCTTTCAATGTTAAAGGTTTTTTCTTCTCCATCTCTATCGATAACCAAAGTAACTATTGTTCCATTATCTCCTCTTATTTTTGACACAATTTCATTAAGTTCTATATTGGAAACATTTTCGTCATTTACTTTTATAATTGTGTCTCCAGCCAATATTCCAGCTTTTTCAGCAGGAGTATTCTTAATTGGAGCAATAACTTTTATTTTTTCATCTTTTTTAGCAATTTGTATTCCAATGCCGTCAAAAGTTCCTTCTAAATCTTTTTGAAATACTTCAGCTTCTTCTGGATCGTAAAAAGAAGTATAAGGATCTTCTAGAGCAGAAACAAAACCTTTTATAGCGCTATAGACCATAGCCTCTGTGTTGATATTATTTTCAAAAACAAAATTATTATCAATATTTCTCCAAACTTCTCCAAGTAAAGAAAAATTAACCGTGTTTTCTGTATATAAATCAGTATATAGTTTTTCATTTAGTTTCTGGTTTATAAAAAAGCCGGCACTAAAACCAACACATAAACTTAAAACAATAATGATTTCTTTTGAAATTTTCATATTCATGTTTCTTTACTTTTGTATATCATAAAAGCACGTCGAAAACAACCTTGAAAATTGTTTTAAAAATGTTTTAGATATTATTATCAATCCAGCTTTTTATGTCTTCTTCTTCTCTATATCCAATAAAAGCAGCTTTTGCTTCATTGTTTTTAAAAAGAATAACTGTTGGGATTACCTCAACTTCAAAATCACGGCTTAGGCTTGGATTTTCATCAACATTTACTTTGTAAATATAAACTTTATCTTTATAGTCTTCAGCCACTTTTTCTAATACTGGTCCTAACTTTTTACAAGGAGGACACCAAGTAGCCCAAAAATCAACAACGACGGGCTTGTCTGCTTTTAAAATAGTTTCTTCGAAATTTTTATCTGTTAAATCCATATTTTTTTATAATTCTTTTTTAATTTCTTCAAATTCGTTTTCTACTTCTTTAAGTCTTTTTTTACTTTCTTTTATCAAAGAAGTAGCTTCTTTTATTTTTTGAAGTCCAATTTCAATATCAATTTCTTCTTGAGATTCAAACCAATCAGAAATTTTTGAAAGATTATTTATTAATTCTCCTAAATTGTTATTTTCTTTTTTTGTCATATACTTTTGATTTAATTATACCATCAAAAACCTCTAAGTCAATCAAGTCATCTTTATCGATTTCGTCAATATTTTTGATAATTTTGTTATCTTTTCTAATAATAGAATACCCCAATTTTAATTGTCTTTCAGGATCGTTATGGGTTATTACTTTTTCCAAATAATCAATTTTATTTCTAGTTATTTTAAAAACAGAATTAAAATTATTTATTAGATTGTCTTGAAAGTTGTTTAACAAATTTTTCTTATTCTTAATTTCATTTTCGAGAAGTGAAAAATTATTTACAACTTTTTCTATCTTATGATTTATATCTAAAAGAAGATTATTGTATTTTTCAAAAATATATTGTTCTTGATTTTTAATCTCGTATATAACTTCGTCCCAAGAGGAGTTTAAAAGTTCTGCGGCGGCTGTTGGTGTTGAAACCGAATAGTCAGAAGCTAATGCAAAAAGGGGTTCGTCTTCATGGTGTCCCAATCCAGCAATTACAGTGCAGGGAAAATTGTTTATTTCCTTAATAACATTTTCATTATTAAAAACATCAAAAGAGTTTTTAGACCCTCCTCCCCTCATTACGATAAGACAGTCTATTTCTTTTTCTCTGAAAGTTCTAATAGCGGAAATAATATCTTCAATTGCTTCTGCCCCTTCTACTCGTGAATCTATAAATTGAATTTTAAAATTATATCTCCCTAAATTATTTAAGAAGTCTTGAATAACAGCACCGTATTTAGAGGTTACAATTCCTATCTTTTTAGGGTATTTTTTTAATTCTAATTGTCTGTCAAAAAAACCTTCTTTTTCAAGTTTCTTTTTTAGCTCTTCGTACTGTTTCTTTAAAGCTCCTTCCCCCATAAGTTCAATAGTCGAAGCCTTAAAACTTAATCTTCCAGAGGGGGCATAAACATTAGGAGTTCCTCCAATAACTACATTCATTCCTTCCTCTAAATTAAGTCCGCACAAGCGATAATAATAACTCCAAATAACACAATCTAAAACACTTCCATTTTTATCCTTAAGAGAAAAATAAACATGTCCTTTACTACTTTTTTTAACTTGATTGACCTCGCCTTCTATTTTAGCCTCACATCCCTCAAGAAAGTTATTTAGAAATTCTATGTATTCTGAAACAGTAAAAATATTATTTTTCAATATTTCTTGATACATCTATTTGTATTTTTTATCAAATTTGATTTTAGAAATAACTGTTTCTTTCCTATATTTACAATAATCACAGTTAGGATTCATTTCTGGTATTTCGTTCTTCATTAAACATTCTTTAATCTCCATTAATTTAGGTTCTATCCAGGAAGTGTCTCCAGTATAAGGAATGATTTTCATCTTAAATTCTAATTTAGCGTCAAATTTAGGTTGTCCTACATCCCCATTACAATACAAGAAATATCCAGTATCGGAAACTTCAAAACCATTATTTCTTACTAACCATTGATATATTTCCATTTGTCTTTTATATCCATTTTGCCATTCAGCATCCAAATTAACTTCTCCGTCTTTTGCGGTAG
>JAQVBN010000040.1 GCA_028690275.1 Minisyncoccota bacterium
TGCTTGAATTGCGGTCGGTTGCTTTTGCTTTCATCGACACCATCCTTAATAACGGGCATTTGCTCGCCGTTTACCATTTACAAAGTCTGTGGCATCACGGGCTATTTCTTCTACGGTTTTCTTCCGTCCGTTTTCAATCCATGCGAGGAGTTCATCCTCGAAAAAGTACAGCTTCTTGCCATTCTTATAGCAAGGTATTAACCGTTTTCGTACGAGTGCGTACACGGTGGACTTAGCTTTGCCGATCAGTTTACACGCATCGTCAATCCCAATCGGCACTCGTTTTGGACTAACTGTTGGCAAGTGCGTTTTTTCTACTAATTGCTTGATTTCTGCCACTTCGCCAATCAAATGTGCTACGGCGTTCGGCAAGTTGTTAAAGGAAATTTCATTTTTATCCATAATAATTGATTTTGATGATTACGGTGCAAATGAAATGAGTGATTTGACTGTGATTAATGACACTTATAAAAACACAAAGAAAAACACCGGAAGTAGTGAAAATTCTGATTGTTTGTGATTTGTGTTGATGAAATTTGCGTAGAAATATTGATTGAGTTGGGGGGATGTTGTATCTTTGGAAATAGAATTTTTATTGCGTAATGTTTGCTGGTTTGGAGGGCAAGTGCCGTAGTTTGAAATAACTGATAAAACACACACAGCCACATCACTAACAAGAATTTAGAAAAAACGACTATAAATGATTTTTACAAAACAAGAATTTCGAACGATTGCATACAACAAGGCAAGAAGTAAGGGATATACTACCTTAAATGAAAGTAGGACTTTTTCAGAGAGTACATCAAAAACAAGTGTTTTCTTATCCCATTCTCATAATGATAGGGAGTTAATTGCCCAAGCAAAAACATTTTTTGAGAATTTGGGCATCTCAATTTATGTAGATTGGGCAGATGAAACAATGCCCGAAAAAACAAGTGGAGTAACAGCACAAAAAATCAAAGGTCAAATTCGGAAAAATGACAAGTTTGTATTATTGGCAACAGACAATGCGATTGCATCAAAATGGTGTAATTGGGAAGTTGGCATTGGCGATACTTATAAATTGACAAGTGATAAAATTTGCATTCTGCCTTTAGCAGACAGCCGACTTACTTGGAAAGGTAATGAGTATCTGCAAATTTATCCAAGAATCGAAGAAAGTGAATACACAAAGGATTATTTCAAGATAATTTATCCAAATGGTAGTAGTGTTTCGTTGAGAGAATGGTTAAATAAATAATTATGGAATTTACTGACCAACAAAAGAAATTCATAAACGATTTTGTCATAGAAATTAATAGTGGCGATGCAGCAATTTTTGCAGGTGCAGGGCTTTCAGCTTCATCAGGTTTTGTAAATTGGAAAGAATTATTAAGAGATATTGCTGAAGAATTACAATTAGATGTAGATAAAGAACACGATTTAATTTCATTAGCACAGTATCATTTTAATAAATTTCAAAGAGGGAAGATAAACGCCAAAATCAAAAATGGGTTTACAACTCTAAACGACGGTAGTGAAAATCATAAAGTTTTGTCAAGAATTGGGATTGATACATTTTGGACAACAAATTATGACCAACTTATTGAAAAAACATTGGAGGCCGATGGCAAAACTGTTGAGCGTAAAATTAGAAATGAAGATTTCGCAAGCAACATTAAGAAAAAAGATGCTATTGTTTATAAAATGCACGGAGACAAAGATTCACCCGATGAAGCGGTTTTGACAAAAGATGACTATGAAACCTACAACGATAAAAAAGAATTTTTCTCTACAACATTACGTGGCGATTTGCTATCAAAAACCTTTTTGTTTATCGGTTTTAGTTTTGACGACCCGAATTTAGAATACATTTTAAGCAGAATAAAAGTTCTTCTAAAACATAATACACCAACACATTACTGTTTTTTCAAGGAAGTTTTAGAATCTAATTTCAAAGACCCAAATAAAACAGACGAAAAGAATAAAGAAGATTACTTATATGCTAAAATAAAACAAGAACTAAAAATTCAAGATTTAGTGCGTTATGGTATCCACGCTATAATAATAAATGAATACTCTGACATTACTGCAATCCTTTTAGAAATAGAAAAAAAGTTAAAGCGAAGAAATGTTTTTATTTCGGGTGCAGCTCACGACTATACACCTTTTACAGAAGAAACAGCAAAAGAACTTATTCATTCGTTGAGTTACAAAATCGCAGAAAAGGGGTATAAAATTATTTCGGGTTTTGGATTAGGTATAGGCAGTACGGTTATCAATGGAGCGTTAGATTTTAAACTAAACTCTAATTATAGAAATTTGGACGATTTGCTCATTTTACGACCTTTCCCACAAATACAATCAGGGACTAAAAGTATTGCCGAAGTTTGGACTGAATATAGAAATGACATGATTTCAAAAGCGGGTATTGCTGTTTTTGTTTTCGGGAACAAACTGTCTGACGGAAAAATTATCAATTCAAACGGTATGGAAGAAGAATTTGAAATTTGTTTAAAGTACAATGTAATTCCTATTCCGATAGGTGCAACAGGATATGTATCAAAATCATTATGGGAAAAAGTTACAGCTAATTTACAAACCTATTACCCAGATAACACAGAACTACACAATGCTATAAAAGAACTTGGTAAAGAAAACCTAACAAAGGAAGAAATAATAAACAACACAATAAAAGCAATCAATATTTTACAAAAACAATAATTATGGCAAGAAAAGTATTTACAAGCTTCCATTATGTACCCGATAATTGGAGGGCATCCCAAATTAGAAATATGGGAAAAATTGAGGGTAATAGCATTGCAACGACCAATAGTTGGGAAGAAGTAACAAGAGGCGGAGATAGAGCGATTGAAAAATGGATTGATCATAATATGTGTGGAAAATCTTGTGTTATTGTATTCGTTGGAGAAAACACTGCAGGTAGGAAATGGATAAATTACGAGATTAAAAAGGCTTGGAATGAAGGTCGTGGAATTTTTGGAATACACATTCACAATTTAAAAGACAGCAACGGAAACCAAGCTAACAAAGGGAACAACCCTTTTGATGGTTTTTCTGTCAACGATAAATCCCTTTCTTCTATAGTAAAGTGTTACAATCCGCCATATACTACAAGCACATATGTTTATGATCACATCAAAGAAAATCTTGAAGATTGGATTGAAGAAGCTATAAAAATAAGAAAAAACTATTAATGCCCCTCATTTCCCCCACTCCCACACCAATATTCTCCCCTTCTTAGGATCATCTTTTAAATGACTTTTGATACTGTCGGGTTCAATATCGTTTAGGTTGTGGGCAAAAACTTTTTTAAGGAACAGGGCGATGTCGTCTTGTTTGCTCACGCTTAGGTATTTCCAGATATTCCAGCCAAAATGGTACAAGTCCAAAGCGGATAAGTTTTTTACTTTGATGGGCTGAATGTCAATCAGCGGAACTTGGTCGGCATACAGCTCCACGTACCGACAAAGCAGTTCCATATCCGCATCCGAAACATAGGGCGCAAATTCCTTTCGAGTATATTGAACGACATAATCAAGCTTTACTCGCTTTTTATTCTCCATTTGTCGTTTTTGTTCGGCACGGATTTCTTCTAAACTTTTCACAATAAGAGGTGGTGTTTCATATGTTTTAGTTAGAGCCTTTTTAGGGAAAAACTTCCTGAGCGTAGCCGTGAAAAGTCCGTCAATAAATATTGTAAGTATGGCATATACAATCACGCCAAACGCCGTGACTACCCAAAATACGGTGTTCGCCGTAAATTCATCTACACCTACGCCAATGACAACCAATCTTACACCCGCTCCGATAAGCACGCAAACTACCAAAACAGACAGGTAAACTACGACATGTTCAAAATAATTCGATTTCATAGGGTTTATTTTAAACTGATTTTATTTGCAGACGCCCGTTTTTTTTCATTCACCAAATCGGCATAAATCTGTGTGGTTGAGACGTTTTTATGGGTCAGCATTTTACTTACGGTGTAAATATCCGTACCCAGTGCTATTTGTAAGGTTGCGAAAGTGTGCCGGAAGCAATGATAGGTAATATGCTTAGTAATTCCTGCGCTTGCCACCCACTTTCTCAGCGGTTCATAAATCATTGACCTACGCAATCCCTCAAAAACTTTTCCATCGTGTCGCTCGCCACAAAGCTCCAAAGCTTCGTCGCTAATCGGTAAAGTAGTTTCGGTTTCGGTCTTTTCAGTACGTATCCGCATACAATAACCACCCTCGGAAGCCGGAAGAATATCCCGCCAATGTAAGTTAAGAATATCGCTAATCCGTAATCCGGTAAGGCAGGAAAATAAGGATGCCGATTTGAGAACCGGAATATCGCAAGGCGTATTTGCCAGTTTTTTCAATTCATCCAGTGTGAGGTATTCCTTTTTCACATCCGTAAGCTCAATGCTTTCTAAATAATCATTTAAGTTTTCACGAAACATTTTATCCTTATATGCAATTTTCAGCAATGCCCTAAAAGTAGAAAAATAGCCTGCTGCAGAATTTTGGGAAATCTTCATATTAGGGCGTTTCAGTTGTTTTGCATCCAATAAATAGTTCCGGAATTTATTACACAAATCCACATTTACCTCGCCAAAAGTGCATTTCCCTTTGACAAAATTACTGAAATGAAGATAGACTTTCATCCACTTTTGGTCTTTCTTTTGAGCAACTTCTTTAAAATAAGCCAGAAAATCGGCTTGCTTCTTACTTTTATCCAGAAAATCATACTCCTCATTAATAATCGATTGTGCTCTCAATCCTCGAATGACTTCTGCTTTCATCCACATATCTTGATTGAATTCGCGTTCCGTTTCATTTTTTGGTTTTGCATAAATATAGATACCCAAGGATTCCCTACGAGTCATTCGCATAGAAAAAGGGTCTCGAATGGGTGGATAAAAGTCCAAATAGAGACTCTCTTTACCATTTGCCACTGCTCGTTTTCTCAATGTAACTTTAGGAATTCGTGCCATAATCAATTAATTTTTCAAATAATTTATCTAATTCGGGTTTTGAAATCTTTATATATCTTCCCTCCTTTATTTTTGTTACTTTGTGATATTTAATGTAATGATAAAGCGCATCACGAGTTAGATTATATTTTTGCATTGCCTCTTTAACACTATAAAATTCAGATGTTTCGTATCCTTTTGCTGTATCAAAATGAGTTTTCGAGTAAAACACATTACGTCCAATTTTTTTACGAGGAATATTGTTTTCAGAAACAAAAGAATAAATTGCAGCTTTTGTAAGATTGTACTTCTCCTGAATATCTTTTACACTATACCAGCTATCGATTTCATGTACGAGTTTATCAACCTTACTTTCAAAATAACGTTCTATATGCTTTTTACTAAAATGAGATTTTCCTCTTATCAATGTTTTAGGGATGTTATTCTCTTTTGCAATTTTAAATATCCAAGAATCCGTAACGTTAAACTTGTCTTTTATTTCTGAAACCGTATATAAATCTGATATAGGTTTACTATTATTTAAAGGACGAGCTTTATATGGTTCTGGGTTTTCAAATAATGCATCTATATCCTTACGACGAATAAAAGTTTTACCTTTAGTTTGAAATGCCAGCAACAGGCCTTTATGTAAATAACGATAAAT
>JAQVBN010000041.1 GCA_028690275.1 Minisyncoccota bacterium
GACTCTTTTTCAAATGAAAGTGGCTCTAAATCTTTCTGTTTTAAAATCTTAATAATCGCCTTTCCTCTTTCAAGAATCTTCTTTGTGTCAGGATCAAGTTCTTCTGTAAATTCAGAGAATCTTTCTAGTTCTTGAAATTGTGTCAAACTTAATTTAAGACTTCCACAAGCCTTCTTCATAGCTTTTGTTTGAGCGGTTGAACCTACTCTTGATACAGAAGCACCAATATCCATAGCTGGTTTTTGGTTCTTTCTAAATAAAGTAGAGTCTAAGAATATCTGTCCGTCAGTAATAGAAATAACGTTTGTTGGAATATATCCAGAAATATCTCCTGCTTGAGTTTCAATAATTGGAAGAGCTGTTAAAGAGCCTCCTCCTTTTTCATCAGAAAGCTTAGCTGCCCTTTCAAGCAATCTTGAATGTAAATAAAATACATCTCCTGGATAAGCCTCTCTACCTGGTGGTCTTCTTAAAATAAGAGAAATTTCTCTCCATGCCCAAGCTTGTCTTGTCAAATCATCATAAACAAGTAAGGCGTGTTGTTTATTATCTCTAAAATATTCACCAATAGTAACTCCTGCAAATGGAGCTAGATAAATTAAAGAAGCTGGATCATCTGGAAAAGCAGCAACGATAATAGAATATTCTAAAGCTCCTGCTTCTTCTAAAGTTCTAACCAATCTCTTTACCTTACTCTTTTTCTGTCCGCAAGCAACATAAACACAAATTGGTCTGTCAATTTCATTTTTTTGATTAATGATTGCATCAATAGCAATAGCTGTTTTACCAATACCTTTATCTCCAATAATCAACTGTCTCTGCCCTCTTCCAATTGGAGTTAAAGCATCAACAATCTTAACTCCTGTATGCATTGATTGTTTAACTGGTTGTCTATCCATAACAGAAGGTCCTTTTCTTTCAAGAGGCATCTTTTGCTTTGTGATAATTTCACCTTTTCCATCGATAGGATTTCCAAGCGGATCAACAACTCTTCCTAAAAGTTCTTCTCCAACATTAATAGAGAAAACCTTTCCAGTTCTTTTAACTGTTTGTCCTTCTTTAATTTTTGAGGCATCTCCTAAAACTACAGCTCCAACCTCAAACTCTTCTAAGTTTAAAGCTAAACCAAAAGTATTAGCTTCTTCAAAGAATATAAGCTCAAAGTTTTCTACATTTTTAAGTCCAGAAATTTTAGCAACAACATCTCTAACCTCAATAACTTCTCCTGTCTCTTCAGTCTCTGACTTAATTTCAATGCCCTCTAATTCTTTTTTAAATTTTTCAATTATATCCATAGGCCTTGTTCTTTATTTTTATTAAAATATCTTTAATAGATGCTTTAACAAGATAGTCTTTTGTTTTAATACGAAAACCTCCTATTAAATCTTTATCTATAATGTAATTAACGTTTTTATTTTTTCCTACAAGACTTTCAATTTTTTTATCAATCTCGTTTTTCAAATCTTCGCTAACTTCTGTCGCTACAAAAACATCAACCCTACTTTCTTTATCCTTAATAATTTTAAACTTTTTAAGAATTGCGGGGATAAGATAAGTTTTTTTATTCAATGCTAAAAATAAGTTCTTAATAACTTCTTCTTCATTTGCATCACTTTCTTCAAGTGCTAAATAAAGGGCTCTAGCCCAAGCTACAATTTCCTTATCTTTCTTCATTTAAAGTCTTTAAATAAGCATTAATAATTTCACCGTTTTCTTTTTCTCCAATCTTATTCTTTAAGATTTTTTCTGCTAAAGAAATAGAATTGTCAACAATTTGTCTTTTTGTTTTTTCTGCTTCTTTTAATTTAAGATCGGCAGCTTCTTTCTCTGCTTTAAGCAAAAGTTCTTTTTTGACTTCGTTTAAAGCTTCCATTGTTTTTTCTTTTCTTTTTTGAGCCTGCTCTTCAGCTTCAGACAAAATAACTTTTCTCTCTTCTTCGTTTCTTCGTTTCATTTTTTTGTCCTCCTCTCTCAAATCATTTAATTTTTGTTCGGCTTTCTCTTCTTTAAGAATACCGTCCGTAATTTTTTTTCGTCTCTCTTCAAGCATTTTAAAAAGAGGCTTGAAAACAAACTTAGAAAGCAAAAAGAACAAAATTGTAAAATTAAGTAATTGTCCTACAAATGTAATAATTAAATTTGTTCCTTCTTCCATAATTATAAATTTATGCTACTACGAAAATTAAAATAAGAGAAATAACAAGTGCATAAATAGCAATAGCTTCAGCGAAAGCAATTGCCAAAATCATACCTGTTTGAATCTTAGATGCAGCGTCTGGATTTCTTCCAATAGCTTCTGAAGCTTTAGAACCGATTAAACCAATACCAATTCCTGGTCCAATGGCACCAATACCAATTGCTAATGCTGCTGCTAATGCGATTTGTGGATCTATCATATTTTTATTATTTATTTATTATTTATTATTATCTTTAAACTTTTTTTCTAAATACGGGATGATTATTTTATAAACCATTAATCCTCCTAATATTATTCCTCCTAATATACCTCCTATTAAATAAGTCGGGGAGGTTCCGAACATACTATCTATCCATACTCCTAGAAGCAAGAAACCCACTAAGGGAAGTGCCATAAGGAGTCCAACTTTCATTCCTAAAAAAATTGTATTTATCTTACTCATGTTCTTCAAGTTCAACCGTTATCACATAAAATATTGCAATTAATGAAGAAAAAATCAAGGCTTGAATGAATCCTACTAAAACTTCAAGAGCTAAGAAAGGTAAGGGTACAATAAAAGCAATAAGAGAAGAAACAACCATTAAGAGCATCTCTCCTGCAAACAAGTTTCCAAAAAGCCTTAACCCTAAAGAAAAAGTTCTTGTAAATTCTCCTAAAGCTTCTAAAATTCCTACAAAAAATAAAATTGGATTCTTAAAATTAAGGTATTTTCCTAAATATGGAAACAATCCTAATTTAGATAATGCCCTAACGTGAATATATAACATCGAAAATATAGCAATGGAGAATGTAAACATTAAATCAGAGCTTGGAGATCTTAAAAAAGAAAAAACTCCTAGTCCTGGAATTAATTCAATTAAATTAGAACAAAATACATAAAGAAAAATAGTAGCACACAATGGAAATATCTCCATAGTTCTTTCTCTTTTTCCAGTAATACTATCAACAAAATTAAAAATGGACTCTATTATCCATTCAAAAAAATTTTGCATGCGAGAAGGAATCAATTTTTTAGATTTCAAACCACAAAAAAAGGCAGTAAAAATCAAAACTGCAACTACTGTTGCAATCACATATGTGTTAGTGACTCCTAAAAAGTTTTCTCCTATTAATCCTAATGCGTGCATATATATTTAATTACATTTCTTATGTTAGATAAAAAAAACTAAATAGTCAAGATTTACTTGACTTTACTATTTTACGGTGGTAAAATAGTTGTAGTAAACTAATGGTGATTAAACATGAAAGATAATGATTTCTACGAAATAGATGTTCCCACTCTAATGGAACACTTAGCCGATCTAAATGAAAATCAAATAATAGAAATGCTTTACAAGTTACAAAACTTGTCAGTGGAAGATATTTCTAAATATTTGAATTTTATCTTAGAACATCTAAAAAGCAGAAACGCCAACAAAGAAACTATTTCTTATATGCAAGAAAAGATAAGAAAGGTTAATGGTGAAAAATGGTATTCCTCAATGGAATCAGTGATACCATGCTAAAGAACGCTTAAAAAACGTTCTCTTTTTTTATTTTCTCAAACTCTTCTAAAATAACTTGCTTTTCGTTCCAATCCTCCCTTCTTCCATTATCCCACATAATACAAGTTTCAGAGCCTTTGCCAGTGATAACAACGGTGTCTCCCTTTTTAGCTAAAGATAAGGCTTTGTTAATAGCTTCTCTCCTATCAAATATTTTAATAGGATTCTTAACCCCTTCCGCAACTTCATCAATAATCTTTTGAGGATTTTCATCGTATGGATCTTCGTTAGTAACAATTACTTGCCCTGCATACGAAGAAGCCAACCCTCCCAAAACAGGTCTTTTCCATTTATCTCTCCCGCCACCGCAAGAACCTAGAACAACAACATTTGGTTTTAAGTATTGATATACTTTTTCGAGAGCATTCGGAGTAAATGCGTAATCTATAAAAACAGAAAAAGGTTCTGAAATTATTTTTTGCATTCTTCCAGGTATTCCTTCCACCTTACTAATTCCATTCCTGCATTCTTCTAAACTAATTCCTTGAGAAACTCCCAAAGCAATGCCTGCCAAACAATTAGAAATATTAAATTCTCCCAAAAGACTTGTTTTAAATCTAACACCATCAACCTCAAACTCTGAAAAACTATCAGTAACTAAAATTTTATTAGCTTTAATGTCAGAATCTTTTAAAACAGAATAGGTTATTTTTTTATCGGCAGTAAAAGAATTGAAATAATCAAAATACGGATCATCTTTATTCAAAATATGAAGCTTTCTAACATCTTTAAAAAACTTTCCTTTGGCTCTTTTGTAATTTTCAAATCCTCCATGAGACTCAAGATGTTCTTTAGACAAGTTAGTTATAATAACAGCATCAAAATCTATAAACCTATGTCTAAATTGTTCTATTCCCTCAGAAGTTACTTCAATAATAGCGTAATCACATTTATTCACCACAGCCTCTTTTAAAAATTTTTGAATCTTGAATCTTCCAGGCATGGTCATCTTTAACTCGTTCACCTTTTCTATTTCTCCTATTTTGAATGAAATTGAAGATAGTGATGCCACCTTATGCCCCCCTGATTCTAAAACTTTAAAACAAATCCCAGCCGTAGTTGACTTTCCGTTTGTTCCAGTAATACCAATTACTTTAATTTTTTTACTAGGAAAAGCATAAAACACACTTCCTAAAAAAGCTAACAAAAAATGATAAATCTTAAAAACGAATTTTGGTATATATTTTTTAATCATCTTCCTAAAAATTGAAGGGCCTCTTTAATTCTCTCCTCAACTTCTTTTGTTTCTTCGTTGACTTGAGATAGGGCTGTTTTAATTTCTTTACGCGTAAAACCTAAAGATTCTAAGGCACTATAAACCTCTACGTCTTTATCTTGATTTTTTTCAATCTCTTTTATTTTTCCAGTAAGTTCAAGTAAAATCTTTTGCATTTTCTTTCCACCAATACCCTTAGGCGCTTTTTCATTCTCTAATTTATATTTTAATTTTTGAAGCGAACCTGCTCCTGCAAAAATTAAAGCAATCTTAGGACCAATCCCTGATATCGTTTTTAAAAACTTAAACAATTGCAGTTCATCAAAAGTAAGAAAACCATATAATTCGATTTCTTTTTCTTTTAAAACAAGCTGAGTGTAAATCTCTTCTTCGGTTCCTGTTTTAATTCTTTCAAGATTCAAAGGAGAAAGAAATATTTCATACCCAATATCATTTACTAGTAAAAAAATACTTTTACCTCCTTTATATGTTACCGCTCCTTTTAAATATGTAATCATATCTAAAATATACCATAATTTAAATTATTTTGAAATATAACTTAAAACTCTTGCATAATTTAAAAAATTAGTATATATTATACCCATGCCAATACTAAAGTCAGCAAAAAAACGTCTAGTTCAAGACGAA
>JAQVBN010000042.1 GCA_028690275.1 Minisyncoccota bacterium
GATATTTTTATAAAACAAAAGATTTGTTTCTAAATTAAAATACTTAAATGAAATATTTTTACGAAAAACTAGCGGATGACAGTTTAAAAATTGGGTATAAGGTTAAAAAAGATATTTATTCTAAAAAGAATAAAAACAATAAAATAGAAGTTGTGGAAAATGCTCTTTTGGGGAAAATATTTGTTTTAAACAGTGAAATTAGTTTGATCGAAAAATACGAGTTTGCTTTTAGTGAAATGGTAGTGCATTCTATTATGTTTTCTCATCCTAAGCCAGAAAAGGTTCTTTTGATTGGTGAAATCGATAGGGGCATTTTGAAGGAAATAGTTAAGCACAAGAACGTAAATGAAATTTATTTCATTTCTAGTAATAAAGAAGCAAAAGAGGTTTTTCAAAAAAATTTTTCTAATTTAACTGTAAAAGATGAAGTTAAGATAAAAACAGTTTTCGATGATTCTTTGGAGTATATTAATAATTTCGAAGATTATTTTGATGTAATTATTATTGATTCTAAGGAAGCTAATTTGAGAAAAAAAGACTTTTTGAAGTCTGCATTTAAGGCTTTGACCAGAGAGGGAATGATTTCTTTAGTTTCTGGAAGTTTAAAAAGAGCTTCTGATATAAACAATGAGGTTAAATTATTTAAAACCGTTTTTAGATATCCCACAGTTATTAGAATACCCTCTACTCAAGAAATTTTTTCAGACTTAGGGGTGGTATTAGCCTCTAAAAAAATTAATGTGTCAGAAATAAGTTTAAGGACTTTAATCTCTAGATTTAAACAATTCAAAGAAGCTAAAAATCTAAAATATTACTCTCCAGAGATTTATTTATCTTCTCTCGTTATTCCAAAATTTTACGATATCAAGTAAAATTTTGTTGATTATTTTCCTATTTTATATAATAATAACTCTATGTTTAATTTAACTAAAATTTTTGGTGACGCAAATGAGAAATACGTCAAAAGTTTAGAACCTGTTCTAAGCAAAATAGATGGATTAGAAGAAGAATATTCAAAGCTTTCAAAAGAAGATTTTCCTAAAAAGACTCAGGAATTTAAAGATAGATTGGTGAAAGGAGAAACTTTGGATGATCTTTTACCAGAAGCTTTTGCATTAACAAGAGAAGCTTCTAAAAGAGTATTAAATCAAAGACATTTTAGAGTTCAGCTTATTGGTGGAATTGTCTTGCATCAAGGAAAGATCGCAGAAATGAAAACAGGAGAGGGTAAAACTTTAACAGCCACCCTTCCTTTATATTTAAACGCTCTTGAGGGAAAGGGTGTTCATTCTGTTACAGTTAATGATTATTTAGCAAAAAGAGAACTTGTTTGGATGGGTCAGATATATCATTATTTAGGATTATCGACTTCATGTTTAAATCACGAACAATCTTTTATCTATGATCCTAATTTTAAAAAAGAAGAAGAGGCTGATGAGATAAGAGATGATTTGGGAAGTTTCAAGGTGGTAGAAGACTATTTAAAACCTTGTACCAGAAAAGAGGCTTATTTAGCTGATATAACTTATACTACTAATAATGAGCTAGGATTTGATTATTTAAAGGATAATATGGTTTTTTCTTTAAAGGATAAATCTCAAAGGGAATTAAACTATGTTATTGTTGATGAGGTGGATTCTGTTTTAATTGATGAATCAAGAACACCTTTAATTATTTCTGCCCCTGATGCCGAGTCATCAAATTGGTATGTTGAATTTGCTAAAATTATTCCTAGATTAAACAAGGAAACTGATTACGAAGTAGATGAGAAATTGAAAGCAGTTACTTTGACTGAAAGTGGAATTAATAAAATAGAAGAGACTTTGGGAGAAGGAGATATTTACAATGAAAGAGGTATAAAATATCTTCATCATTTAGAAGAAGCTTTAAAGGCAGAAGTTCTTTTTCATAAAGATAAGGATTATGTTGTAAAAGATGGTGAGATTGTTATTGTAGATACTTTTACGGGAAGATTAATGCCTGGAAGAAGGTGGTCTTCTGGATTACATCAAGCAATTGAAGCTAAAGAAGGAGTTAAGGTTAACCCAGAATCAATTACTTTAGCCTCTATTACTTTTCAGAACTTTTTTAGAATTTATAAAAAATTAGCTGGTATGACTGGAACTGCTGTAACTTCAGCAGAGGAATTTGATAAAGTCTATGGTCTTGATGTTATCGTTATTCCAACTAATAAAAAGACAAAGAGAGAGGATCTAAAGGATAAGATATATAAAACAGAAAGGGCTAAGTTTGAAGCTGTGGCTAAAAAAATCAAGGAGAAGCACGAAACAGGACAGCCAGTTTTAGTTGGAACAACTTCTATTGAAAAAAATGAATATTTAGGAAAATTACTTGAAAGAGAAGGAGTTCCTCATAATATTTTAAATGCTAAGAATCATGAAAGAGAGGGAGAGATAATTGCTCAGGCAGGAAGAAAAGGAGGGGTAACCGTGGCAACAAACATGGCTGGGCGTGGAGTTGATATTTTACTTGGAGGAAATCCAGGAACAGAAGAAGAGCGAGCGGAGGTTAAGGCTTTAGGGGGATTGTATGTTATTGGAACCGAAAGACATGAAGCTCGAAGAATTGATAATCAATTAAGGGGAAGAGCAGGAAGGCAGGGAGACGAAGGATTCTCTGAGTTTTATCTTTCGCTAGAAGATGACTTAATTAGAATTTTTGGAGGAGACCGAATGATGGATCTTATGGACAAACTTAAAGTTCCTGAAGATATGCCTATTGAAAATTCTTTAATTTCTAAAAGTGTTGAATCAGCTCAATCTAAAATTGAGGGAATGCATTTTGATTCAAGGAAACATACCTTAGAATATGACGATGTTTTAAATCTTCAGAGAACTAGAATCTATAGAGAAAGAGATGATATTTTAAAAAGATTTGATGAGGGTAATTTGAGAGAACTAATGCTTGAAAAAGTAGAGAAGATTTCTCAAAATAAAGAGGATTATTTGAAAAAAATAGAAGAAGTTGGTGAGGATAACATGAAACAAATTGAAAGAATTGCTTCTTTGAAAGTTATTGATACGATGTGGATTGAGCACTTAGAAAATATGGAAAGTTTAAGGGATTCTGTTAGAATTAGAGCTTATGGACAGAGAGATCCACTTATTGAGTACAAGAAAGAGGGAAGAAAGATGTACGAAGAATTGGTTTCTACAATGGATAAGATGATTATTGATGCTATTTTAAAAGCAAAGATAACAACTCAACCCAAAGAAGAAGTTAAACCAATAGTTGTTAACACAGGAGCTAAGATTAGCAGAAATGATCCTTGCCCTTGTGGTTCTGGTAAAAAGTATAAAAAATGTTGCTATCCTAAGTTTGGCTAATATTATGGATTTATTAGAAGAAGTAAAATTAATTGTGCAAAAAGAGTTAATTTCTATTAATTCTTGTCATGAGTGGGAGCACACAGAAAGAGTGTATAGAGTAGCTTTGTTGATTGGCGAAAAAGAGAAGGCTGATTTAGAAATTCTTTCTTTGGCTGCTATTTTACATGATATTGGGAGAAAAGATGATGACGGTATTATTGATCATGCTGAAAGGGGTGCTGTTCTAGCTCAAGAAATACTTGAAAGATATAATTATCCTCAAGAAAAAATAGATAAAGTTTGTCATTGTATAAAAGTCCATAGATATAGGAATAACAACATTCCAGAGAGTTTAGAAGCTAAGATATTATATGATGCTGACAAATTAGATGCTATTGGAGCTATTGGAATTGGAAGAGCCTTTTCTTACGCAGGTCATATTGGAGCTAAAGTTCACAATAAGGGTGTTGATGTGGTGAAAGCAGAAGATTTTTCTTCGGACGATACTGCTTGGAGAGAGTATGAGGTTAAATTAAAATATATTAAAGACAAGATGTTTACTGACGAAGGGAGAAGAATTGCTGAAGAAAGGCATGTTTTTATGGAACAATTTTTTAAAAGATTGAACAAGGAGGTTGAGGGAGAGCTTTAATTTGACAAATTACCAATTTCACTCTATATTTCAATTATATGACAAATAAATTGTTAAATCTCTATTTTGGATTATTGATATTGCTTATGTTAACAGCAGGGGCTTATCTTTTTCCAAGCACAACAAATCAAGGAATTGATTTTATTAATCAAAAGACAAATTGGCAAATTCCTAAAATGAGCGAAGAAGGCTTTAATTTAGGGCTCGACTTAAAAGGTGGGGTTCATTTAGAATATGAGGCTGATTTAAGTCAAATAGATGCTAGCGAAAAAGAGTCTGCCATGAATGGACTTCGAGATGTTATTGAAAGAAGAGTTAATATTTATGGAGTAACCGAGCCAATCGTACAAATTTCAGGAGATGATAGAATTGTGGTTGAACTTCCAGGGGTTGAAAGTATTGAGGATGCTATCACTTGGATTGGAGAAACACCTTTACTTCAGTTTTTAGAGCAAAGAAGTGAGGAAGAGGTTAAGGCAATTTCTGATATGTGGACTCAAATTGAGGGTAAAACATTAGAAGAAATTCAAACTATAGATGGTTGGGAGGTTGCTTTTCAAAATCCATATCAAGAAACAGAGTTAACAGGAAAGTATTTAAAAAAGGCGGTTCTTTCTTTTGATCAAACAATGATGCAACCAATTATTGAATTAGAGTTTGATGATGAGGGGTCTAAATTATTTGAAGAAATTACAGAAAGAAATATTGGTAAAACCTTAGCTATTTATTTAGACGGACAACCTATTATTGGAGATTTCTATGCCCCAAGAGTTGATGAAAAGATTTCGGGAGGAAAGGCTATTATTCAAGGAGATTCTGATATAGAAGAGGCAAGGACAATTGTTCAAAGATTGAATCAAGGAGCTCTTCCTGTTCCATTATCAGAACCAATCGTACAACAAAAGATTGGTCCAACATTGGGACAAACTTCATTAGATAACGCAGTTAAGGCAGGAGTTTTAGGATTTATTGCTGTGGTTGTCTTCCTAATTTTCTTTTATAGATTTCCTGGATTATTAGCTTCAGGAGCATTAATTTTATATGTTTTATTACTATTTTCAATCATCAAATTAACTGGGGCAACATTAACCCTTGCTGGACTAGGAGGTATTATTTTATCTGTTGGTATGGCTATTGATGCTAACATCTTAATCTTTTCAAGAATGAAAGAAGAGCTTGAAAATGGAAGTGATCTTGCTTCTTCTATTGAAAGAGGAGTATCGAGAGCTTGGCCAGCGATTCGTGATGGAAATATAACTACCTTAATTATTGCTATCATTTTATATTTACTTGGAACAAGTTTTGTAAAAGCTTTTGCCTTTACATTGATTATTGGTATTTTAGTTAGTATGTTCTCTGCAATAGTAGCAACAAGGATTTCTTTATTATTCTTTGCAAGAGGATGGATTGCTAAAATTAAAGGGATTTGGGCATAAATTATATGATAAACTTTATTAAATATTCTAAAATTTATTTCAGCATTGCTATTATCTGTCTTTTGGCTAGTATTTTTTCTTTAAGTTTTTTTGGCTTAAATCTAGGTATGGATTTTAAGGGAGGATCTTCT
>JAQVBN010000043.1 GCA_028690275.1 Minisyncoccota bacterium
TCAGGTTGAAAACTTAATATCTTAAATTCGTATTCTTTGTTCAATTCAAGATCTGTTTGCATTTTCTTCTCTGTTCCAAACTCTGAAACATGAATTAATCCTTGAATCTTAGAGTTATCGTTATCAATATTATCTCTAAGTACTTGAACAAAAGCACCGAATGAGTTTAATTTCAAAATTTTTCCCTTGATAGTATCTCCTACTTTATAGTTAAGACTCTTCCAAGGATCTTCTTTTAATTTTTTAATTGAAAGAGAAATTCTTCCTTGAGAAACATCAATAACTTCTGCTTTAACAGTTTCTCCAATTTGAATAATTTCTGCAGGATCTTCGATAAGTTGCCAGTCAAGTTCTGAAATATGAACCAATCCTTCAACGTCTTTTCCTCCAATATTAATCTTCATAAAAGCACCAAAGTTAACAATTCCTGAAATAACTCCTTCAACAACGTCTCCAACTTTAATTTTTGAAATAACGTCTTCAATCTCTCCTGCTTCTTTAGAATCTTCAGTTAAAATAATCTGACCTTCTTTTTCATCAAAATCTAAAACTTTAACTTGGAATTCTTTTCCAATGAAAGTTTGTAATTTTCTTAAAATCTTAACTTTATCTCCTTCTGGAACTCTTGGATAATTTACTGAAGATAATTGTGATGTTGGTAAAAATGCTGGAAAACCAAATAATTGAGTTATTAATCCTCCTTTATTTACCTTCTCTATCTTTATTGTAAATATTTCTTTAGCCTCCTTTACTTCCCTAACTTTATTCCAAGCTAACTCCCTAGCAGCTTCTTTTAAAGATAGTTCTACAAATCCTTCTTCATTTTCAGTAGTGACAACTTTTACTGAAATAGGATCTCCTATCTTTAAACTCTTTAAGATATTCTTTGCACCTTGGTATTCTGATCCATAAATAACACCTGTTTTAGCAGGACCAATGTCTAGGTAGACGCATAGATTCTCAATTGCCAAAACGGTTCCATTGATAATGTCACCTGGTCTTGGTACTTTTACTGAATCATTTAACTTTTGTAATAATGTCTCGTTTTGCATAGTACTCTTATAGCATAAAAAAAATATGGAATCAAGACTTCATATCTTTTTTTTACCAAAAACTATTGACAAAATCGGTTCTTTTTGTAATAATATACTTGCTCGCAAAAGAGCGTTTTTATTTTTAAAAAATATGGATAATATATCGGACACGAAAAAAATCGTCAACATCTTCTTTTGTCTTCTTATTCTCTCTTTCGTTTTTATTCCACTTGGAAAAGAAATTAAGGGTCAAGAAACAATAGAAATAGTTGAACAACCAGTATTAACTCAAAAGAATACTGTTGTAGAAAGTTTTGGAGTTGATTACAACACAATTAAAAAACCTACCGAAACTTACTACATGATAATTACTGCTTATTCTTCAACTGAAGATCAAACAGACTCAACACCATTTATTACCGCCTCTCAGAAACATGTTGAAGACGGAATAGTTGCAAACAATCTTTTACCTTTTGGAACAAAGATTAAGATTCCTGAATTATATGGTGATAAAATATTTGTCGTAGAAGACAGAATGAATTACAGGAAAGGAGACTATCATTTGGATATTTGGTTTGAAACTAGAGAAGCGGCTCAAAATTTCGGAGTTAAAAAAGCTTACATCGAAGTTATTGAATAAAAAGAAAAGAACGTCATTGACGTTCTTTTTGTTTTAAGATTATAATAATCTCATATATAAATAATAAATATTAAATATGCACAATTGTTCAACAATTATTATCCACTGTATAGATTTTCGTTTAATTAATAAGATAAGGGAATGGATGGACCAAAATGGTTTTAAGAATGATACTGATGTTCTTTCTCTCGGAGGAGGAATTAAAGAATTGGTTGATGGTACAAAAGAAATTCAAGAATTCATTCTTAAACAAATTGGGATTTCATACAATCTTCATAACGCTCGAAAAGTAGTTTTGATGCAACACAGTGATTGTGGGGCTTACAAAACTAATTACAACTTTATCGATGGAGAAGCAGAGTTTGCTCAACAACTAGAAGATATGCATACCGCTGAAGAAATGATTAAGAATTACTATGATGATATAGTAGTTGAGAAAATATGGATTCAAATGAAAGATCCTCACGGAGAAGAAGTTGAGTTTACTAATCTATAATTCAGGAACTGCTAACGCTTTCTTAAATATTAAATCTGAACCAAGAATAAAATAAATATTTTTATTCTGAAAACTACGACTATAAATAATATAGTCTTTTCCGTTTGATTGGTAATAAATATCTTGATATATAAAAATATCAATTCCTTCTAGGCAAGAAAGATTAAGATTACATTCTTCTGATACAGGAAAAACCCCATAAGTAAGATAATACTCTATCAAAGAGATGTTTATTTTTTCCATACTAGATTGAAGGTTTAGATCTCTGACAATGTTAACTCCCCTGATAGAAAAAAGAACTATAATTAAACTAAAAATAGAAATTACAACAAGAACTAAAATAGATTCTTTTTTGCCTAAATCTTTATTCATTACTCTTAATATATCATAAAAAAAATAAAAAAACAGGAGTGATCCTGTTCTTTGATATATATGTGCCGCGGGTGGGACTTGAACCCACACGTCATTACTGACAACGGATTTTAAGTCCGTCCTGTCTACCGATTTCAGCACCGCGGCATAGATTGAGGCGTGGAGCAGAGTCGAACTGCTGATAGAAGTTTTGCAGACTTCCGCCTTACCGCTTGGCTACCACGCCTTAAATGTAACACAACTATTATTTTTTTTCCAGATCTTTTATTTGTTTCAAAAGTAGTTCTATTCTTGAAGCTTCTTCTGTCTTTTTTTCTTTTACAAATTCAATTCTAGGAACTGGTCTTATTTTAAGTTTTTTATTTAATGCTTGTTGAATAAAATATACTTTTCTAGTAAGTGTTTTTAAAATTTGTTCATTTTTCTCTGAAGGAAGAACAGAAATATAAACCTTGGCCGAAAATCCATTCGAAGAAACCTCCACTCTTGTTACTGTTACCACAATATCCGAAGGCAAGTCAAGTTCTTTTAAGAGAGCTTGGCTTAGCTCTTTTTGAATCATAATGTCTAGTTTTTCTTTTCTATACATTGCTTATTGTTGGCTTAATAAACTCTTCTTTGTAAAATTTCAAAGTATCTCCTTCTTGCACTCTTTCTTTTCCGACATAAAGAATACCTGCCTCATTATCTTTGTGAACAACATCAACTTTCTTTTTGTTAGTTTCTAGTCCTGTAACTTTTCCTTCTCCGATTTTTTGATTATCTCTAAAAATTTCAACTTTTAACCCTTTTTCTACTCTTCCGTCCATCACTCTTCCTCCCACAATTTGTTTATCTTTTTCAGTTCTGAAAATCGCCAAAACATCTAATTCCCCAACATCAATCCTTTTCTTTTCAATTACAAGAATAGCATCCATAAATTCTCTTATTCTCATAGCAAGATCATAAATAATATCAAAGAAACACAAATCTATTTTATTATTCTGCATAATTCCTTCTGCTATTTTTTCAGTCTTAACTCTAAAAGCAATTAAGTGAGCGTCTGAATCTCGAGCAAGTTTCACGTCTTTTTCATTAACATCACCCACCTCTCCTTTTAAAATATTTAGCTTAACTTGATCTTGAGGTATTCCTTTTAAGATTTCTAAAATACCTTCGAGAGAACCAATAACATCAGTTTTAATAATTAGATTTAAAACTTTATCTCCCTCCTTTATAATTGGGTTTTTAATTAAAACATTTCTTGGTTTTACTTCCTTACTAGCTTCAGCTAGAGAGTCGTAAACTTTAACAACTTCTCCTACTGATGGAACCTCACTAAATCCACTAATAGAAACTGGGGCTCCCACAAAAGCTTCTTTAATGTTTTTACCATCAAAACTTTCAAAAGTTTTAATCTTTCCAGCAGTAGAACTTGTTCCAATAACATCACCACTTCTTAAAACTCCTTGGGTTATTAAAACTGTTGCTGTAGGACCTCTTTTAGTATCAAGTTTTGATTCGATAATAACCCCCTCTCCTTTTGCGTCAGAAATACTTTCAAGTTGTTCCATTTCTGCAACAAGTAAAATAACTTCCAGCAAGTCATCGATTCCTTCTTTTGTTTTAGCAGAAATATTAACCGAAGGAATTTTTCCTCCAAGAGACTCTACCCAAATATCTTCTTCTAATAATTGTTGTTTTACTTTTTCTGGATTAGCATTAGGTTTATCAATCTTATTCAAAACAATAATTGGAGAAACGCCTGATTCTTTAATATGTTTAATCGCTTCTCTGGTTTGCTTTTTAATTCCTTCACAAGCATCAATAACAAGAAGTCCAATATCTGCTGCCTTTGATCCTCTGGATCTAATAGCAGAAAAAGATTCGTGTCCAGGAGTATCAAGAAAAGTTATCTTTTCTTTATTGTATTCAATTTGATAGGCTCCAACATGTTGAGTTATTCCTCCTTCTTCTTTTCCTAAGGTTTTAAAATCTTTAATAGCCATTAAAAGAGAAGTTTTTCCATGATCAATATGACCCAAAACAACCACTACTGGTGGTCTTTTCTGAATCTCTGTTTTATTTTCCTGTTTTTTTATCATCTAAAGCTTGTTTTAAAGTAGTCTCTTCTTCTTCTAGAAGCTGATACTCAGAGATACCATTTTTAATGGGTTTTGTAAACACTCTAGTACCATCTTTATAAAAAAGAGAAGTTAGTATAAAACCATTATTTTCTTTGTCTAACAAAGCTAGCGTAAAGCTTTGATCTCCCCCCATATCGTTAAAAGAATTAAATCTTAGAATAGAGAATTTGCTAAAATTATTTTGAGCGATTTTTTCATTCACCTCAATCCTTTTCTCAAGAACGTTAATCTTCTTTTCTAAAACTTTTATATATTTAATTGCCTCCCCTAAATCTTTAAGTTTTTCAGGGTCTTTTTCTTTTTTAGTAAAAATCATATTACTTGTAAAATATCATTTTTTAAACAGACTTGCAAACAAAGAAGGAAAATCATTATCATATTTAATTCTTGAAGGAATAAAAAAACTAAAATATTCTCCCATAAAATGAACTAATTTGTTTGAAACTCTTCCTTTGATAATTTTTGGTAAGAAAAATTTCTTAACTTCGTAATTATACTTTTTAAAATTAGGAAAGTTTTTGACTAGCATATTAGCTTGATATAATTGCCAAATTATTCCTCCCCCACTCCAAGGCTTTGTTAATCCGGTTGCATCTCCCACTAAACCATACTTATCGCTCTTTGATAGAATAAGTCCTGGAGGAACTAGAGCAAAACTCGAATTAC
>JAQVBN010000044.1 GCA_028690275.1 Minisyncoccota bacterium
AAGCGATCCCGTTGGAATTACATCAACATCAACTTTCCTAACATCGCTTAATTTCATAATCGCCCCTTCTCCAAAACTATCTCTGATTTCTGCAATAGCTTCTTCTAAATTAATTTTTTCCTTTTTTTCCTTTTTAACTTTTTTGTACATAACTTTTTAAATAATAATATTTCAAGTAAATTATACCTAGTATTTTTATTAAAAGCAAACTAATTATCTTCTTCACTACTACCATAAACTTCTCTTTGTCTTGAACCTTCTTGCGGTCCAACAATACCTCTTTCTTCAAGAGAATCAATGAGTCTTGCGGCTCTCGCATATCCTACTCCTAACTTTCTTTGGATATAAGAAGTGGAAGCTTTTCTTGTTTGAAGAACAATTTGTTTGGCTTGATTATATAAAGGATCTTCATTAGATAAAAACTCATCCATTTGCGCTTCTGGAGAACCACTTACTTCTTCAAGCACTGAAGCTAAAGAACCATCACTTTCTTTTTCAAGCTCTAAATATCCTTCGGGATTATCAAATTCCTCCCTAACTTTTCTGGCTTCAATAAAATCAACCACATCCTTTATTTCTTTTTCTGAAACAAAAGGTCCTTGAATACGTCTCAAGCTTGCCGTATCTTTAGTTTTGAATAATAAATCCCCTCTACCAAGTAATTTTTCAGCACCCACAGAATCGAGCATAGTTCTAGAATCAATCTGAGAAGTAACCTTAAGTCCAATTCTGCTAGAGATATTAGCCTTAATCAATCCTGTAATAACCTCAACTGATGGTCTTTGAGTAGCAAGAATTAAATGAATACCAACCGCTCTCGCTTTTTGAGCTAATCGAACAACATACGACTCAATTTCTTTTCCACGAGCCATCATTAAATCAGCAAGTTCGTCTATTACCACAACAATATATGGCATTTTCTCCATTCCCTCCTTCCAACTCTTATTGTAAGTTAAAATATCTCTATTTCCTGCACCCCTTAAAACATCAAATCTTCTTTCCATTTCTCCCACAAGCCACTTTAATGCAATAATAGTTTTATCGGCATCAGAAATAACAGGACATAATAAATGATTAATTGGATCAAAGACCGGAAACTCTACTTTCTTAGGATCAATCATTACAAACTTCATATCATCAGGACCATTCCTATATATCAAGCTTAAAATTATACAATTCAAACAAATAGATTTACCAGAACCAGTTGTTCCAGCAACAAGTAAATGTGGCATGTCCGCTAAGTCTGCATAAACAAGATCTCCCCTTACATCTTTTCCTAATGCAAAAAGTAAAGGAGAATCAGAGTTCTTAAACTCTTTAGCCACTAAAAGTTCTCTTAAACCAACAGAAACTCTTTTTTTGTTAGGGATTTCAATTCCCACAAGAGCTCTTCCTGGAATAGGAGCTTCTATTCTAATTGATGGAGTGGCAAGATCAAGGGCTAAATTAGTGGCCAAATTAGTAATTTTTGACAACTTAACTCCTTCGGCTGGTTTTAAAGTATATTGAGAAACGGTTGGTCCAACATTAACCTCATCCATCTCTACAGGAATTCCAAAATTATGAAGAGTTCTTTTTATCTGTAAAGAGTTAGCTTTTATATCCCCGCTTTCAGGCTTCTCTGTCTTGCTTGAAAGAATTGAAAGTGGTGGAGCCTCGTAAGGAGCATAGGTCTTTCTTTGGACTACTTTTACCTCTTCTTCTTTTTCTTTCTTAGGTTCCTCTTCTTTCTTTTTGTTAAATTGAGGAATTAAAGGAATGTTAAGAGTTTTCTTTTCTTGTTTCTTTTCTTCTTTTATCTTTATCTCTGGAACATCTTCCTCTTCTGATTCAAGATTTTTTTCTTTAATCTTTTCAAATAAAGGATCTAAAAGAATAATTAAAGTAATTGACGCTAAAACAACAAGGATTGAAAAACTAACCCAAAAACCAAAACCTTTCATAACCACCCAAGGAAGAGCATAACCTATTAATCCTCCTGGTCCAACATATCCAAATTGAAAATCATCAACACCAATATATTTTAATTCAGCAATACCAAAAATCGCTGAAACCTCAAGCATAAAAGCAATAGATAAAATAGCAATATATTTCTCCTTGTCACGATAAGGATTGTTTTTCCATAAAAGTAATAGAGCTGCTAAAAGAAAAACCACAGGAATAATATAAACCGAATATCCAAAAAGGAAAGCAAAAAAATCTTCTACATTATTTCCAATAGATCCAGCCGAATCAGCAAAAGCAAATATAAATACAGAAGTACAAATAAGACAAAGCCCGGCATAAATATATCCTTTGTATGTTTCTAAAAATCCCGACTCTTTCTTTATTACAGGCTTCACAACTTTCTCTATTTTATTACTTTTGACTGGTCTTCCTCTTTTTTTGTGTCTTCCCATAAATATTTATATTTTAAGTTCTTTTTCTATCTCTTCTTTAATTACACTATTAAATCCAGAAAAAGCTTTTTCTTTAATAAAGATAAGGGGATAATATCTAAAGCTACTAGACATCCCTTCGCTATAACCACACATTCTTTTATACTCATCAAGCTTCTCTAAAAAATTAGAATCAGAAATTAAATATTCTGTATAACGATAACCTCCTTCCCTTAGAAATAAAATTGAATCTTGATAAAGCTCATTTTCCTCATCTCCAAAAATAACAATTTCTTCGTCCTCGGTAAAACTAGTCACATCAATTATTTTTTGTCTTTCATCTATGATTTGAACATCTCTCAAACTTGCATCACTCTTAGGGCTAAAAAAGAAAAAAAGAAAAACAGATAGAATTATTAAGGATAAGAATAAAACTGTTTTTCCTTTGCCCATAGACTATCTACAATCTCCATTATAATAATCTTCTAAACTACAAACTTTTTCATTAAAGGTACAAGAATCATCCTGCATACTAACTTCTCCCCCAGTAATTGCACAATAAACTTGTTCTCTATTGTCGTATCCAGTAACCTTCAATCCTCCAACAGGACAATTTTCATAGAATAAAGCCCACTCTTCACATTGTCTATTATCTTCAAAATAACAAATGCTATAATTTCCGTTTTCTTTGAGTTGTTCTTCAAGTGTTCCACCAACACTTATACAATATTCTGCTGCTGGATTGGCTATCTTTATCTGACAAGCCCCTTCATGCGAAACTTCTACTTGAGCTGCCTCTATTGAACAATTGTCTTCATAGGTAATATTGTTAATTCCACAAACAGGGGTATTGTTTGAAATGCAAGAAACAATTTCTTCCTGATTGCTATTAGTGAAATAATAAACTAGATAAGCTAAAATAGCTATTAAAAAAACTAATGAAATGTAGATAATTTTTTTATTCATAATGATAAATTACTAATTATTACTATAATTATATTATATATGAAGCAAAAAATCAATTATAATATATTGATTACTTTACTATTTTTGCTTTCAAAATAAGACAATTAGGTTTTTTGATTACTTCTAAAAACTTAACTTTCTTAAAAAATAATTTACCAAATCCATCCCCGTCACAAAAAGTGGTTGTATCCCTGCCTCCAATAATTAAATTGCCTATTTTTAAATTAATTTCATCTACCAAATCATCCTTCAATAAAGAAAATATCAACTCTCCCCCGCCTTCAACAAGAAGAGACTTTACCCCTAGTTCATATAAAATCTCTAGGGCCTTTTTCAAATTCACCTTCTTCTCACCCATAACAAAAACATTTGCCTTTTTTCTTAATTCTTTTATTTTGTCATCGGATGTTTCTTTGGTGGTAAAAATTACTTTTTCTCCGTCTCCCCTATTAAAAAAATCTCCATTAACTTTTAAATTATTAGCGTTAGAAATAACTGAAACTTTTACAAGGTCCAAAGGTTTATTTAGTTTTTTCCTTTGCTTTATTCTTTTATCACCCTTAATCATTAAACCGGGATCATCTAACTCTAAAGTATTGCCACCAACCATTGCCGCATCGGCAAAAACCCTCATGTCGTAAAGCATGTCTCTATTATCATCACTTGAGATCGGAACACATTCCTTTTTATAATTACTAAGCTTACCGTCTAAGGACATGCCCGTACATAAAAATACAAATGGTCTTTTTTTCATAGATTTTAAATAATAATCTTTGGCTCGGGAGCAGGGACTCGAACCCCAATTACCAGGGCCAGAACCTGGCGTCCTACCATTAGACGACCCCCGAATAAATTATCTCTTCAGGTATTTTGCAATAGCAATATAAGAAGAAACAGTGGCTAAAATAATTGCAATTAAAATCTCTCCAATAGCAATAAGCCAAATGTTGTTTGAGAAATAATCATAAGCATTAAATCCCATCAACATGCTAGCAATAGAACTATTACCAAAATATAGCACAACAAACAAAATAATGAAAGCTAATACTGCCGCATTTAGTCCACAAATTATTCCTTGAACAATGTAAGGCCATCTAATGAAAGAATTAGAAGCTCCAACTAATTTCATAATTTCTATCTCTTTTCTTTGTGAAAAAATAGTAAGTCTTACAGTGTTATAAGTTGTTAAGAAAGCCAAGAAAGCAAAAAATATAATTAATGCTAGTCCGAGAGCTCTCACATTATCGCTCAAATTTTCAATTTTTTGAATAACTTCTTCCCTTCTAAAATCATCCATCTTGTAAATCAAATCTTCTGTGTCTTCTTGAGAATCAATAAATTCAGAAATAACAGCATAGTCTGATGGCTGATTGGCGGTAATTCTAATTGATGGTAAAAATGGATTTACTTCAATAATATTTAAAGCTTCTATATAAATATCACCTTCATGGTTTTGAACGAAAGACTCATAAGCCTGTTCTTTAGAAATAAAAATAACTGTTTTAACTTCTGGTAATTTTTCAATTTCTTCCTTATACGCCATTATTTCTTCCTTAGCTACCTCCTCCTTAAAAAACAAAGAAACATCTATTTGGTCTTCTACCTCTTCAATAGCATAATTTACAAGCCCATAAAACATAAAAAGTCCTATAGAAACAATAATGGTAATAAACATAATGAAAGTATTACCAAAACTTAAGCTTCCTTGTCTTTTAAAATTATCCCAACCATTTTTTAAAATTCTTTTAAACATTGTTTTTTAAATTACGTATCTTCCCTGCTCCTCATCTCTTAAAATCTTTCCTTTTTCTAAGGAGATAACTCTTTTTTGAATATTATTAACAATATCTTTATTGTGTGTTGATAAAATAATTGTTGTTCCAGTTAAATGAATTTTTAAAAGCAACTTAATAATATCCCTTGT
>JAQVBN010000045.1 GCA_028690275.1 Minisyncoccota bacterium
TCAAACATCTGTGTCATTTCAATTTTTTTAGCTAATATATATTTCATATTTTATTCAATAAAAAATCTGAACACTAGTCCAGGATTTTATTAGACCAGTTCATTCGATCAATTCTATACTTCTTATAATACACTTTTAATCTCTGTGTCAACACCAGCAGGTAGTGTTAATGTTTTTAATGCATCAACTACTTTTTGGTTTGGGTTTAGGATATCAATCAATCTTTTGTGAATTCTCATCTCAAATTGCTCTCTTGCAGACTTGTGAACAAAGGTTGATCTGTTCACAGTGAACTTGCTCATTTCTATTGGTAATGGTACGGGGCCAGAAACCTGTGCCCCGCATCTCAAAACCATGTCAACGATTTGTTCAGCACTCTTATCAATCACTTTGTGATCGTATGCTCTCAATTTAATCCTTAACTTAGGAACAATTTCACTCTTTTCAGTTGTGTTTGCTTTTGCTGACATCGAAGTTTATTTATTTAATAATCTTAGTAATAACACCGGCACCTACTGTCTTTCCACCCTCTCTAATCGCAAATCCTTGCTTCTCTTCTAAGGCTACTGGCACTATTAAATTAACAGTAATAGTTACTGTATCTCCTGGCATAACCATCTCTGTTCCCTCAGGTAAAACTACATCTCCTGTAATATCAGCTGTTCTGATAAAGAATTGTGGTTTGTATCCCTTAAAGAATGGAGTGTGTCTTCCTCCTTCGTCTTTTGTTAAAACATAGATCTGAGCCTCAAATTCTGTATGAGGAGTAATTGAACCTGGTTTAGCAATAACTTGTCCTCTTTCAATATCTTCTTTCTTTAAACCTCTTAATAAAACTCCAACATTATCTCCTGCTTGTCCTTCATCTAAGAACTTTCTAAACATTTCAACAGAAACAACAGTTGTTTTTTGAGTTGGTCTAATACCAACAATTTCCATTTCATCATTTGGATGAATAGCACCTCTTTCAATTCTACCAGTAGCTACAGTTCCTCTTCCTTCGATAGTAAAGATATCTTCAATAGCAAGTAAAGCTGGCTTGTCGTTATCTCTTACTGGATCTGGGAAATAAGAATCAACAGTTTCCATTAATTTTAGAACTTGCTTTACGTTTTCATCATCAGCTGAAGTAGCTTCTAATGTCTTTAAAGCAGAACCTCTAATAATAGGAGTTTCATCTCCTGGGAATTTGTATTTCTTTAATAATTCTCTAATTTCATCTTCTACCAACTCTAACATTTCTGGATCATCAACCATATCACATTTGTTTAAGAAAACAACAATAGATGGTAAACCTACTTGTTTAGCTAAAAGAATGTGTTCTCTTGTTTGTGGCATAGGACCGTCTGGAGCAGAAACTACTAAAATAGCACCATCCATCTGAGCGGCACCAGTAATCATGTTCTTAATATAATCAGCATGGCCTGGACAATCAATATGAGCGTAGTGTCTCTTTTCTGTCTCGTATTCTAAGTGAGAAATGTTAATAGTAACTCCTCTTTGCTTTTCTTCTGGAGCTGAATCGATTTGATCTACTCCTCTGTCGTCGGCTTTTTGTCCAGCTAAATGCAATGAGTGCAAAATAGCAGCACTTAATGTGGTTTTACCATGGTCAACGTGTCCAATGGTACCAATATTTAAATGTGTTTTTGTTCTTTCAAATTTTTCTGCCATAGTTTTATTTTAATAAATAATTAATTTAATAAATAATTGTGAATTAAAATTCACAATAATATCAGTAATCAATGTTACTTATAATAAAAAACTGATAATTTTTATTGATAATATATACATTGTACCGAAATATTTGAAAAAGTCAATACCCAAAATGTGGAGAACCTTTTCATATAAAAGGAGGCTTTATCGCCTCCTTTTTTTAAAATGGTAAATCTTCAAGTTTTAGACCCTCTTCTTGAGGTTCCTCTAGTTTATCTACCACCACCTCTTTTGATTCAGAAGGGGCATCATATTTCGAAATAATATAAGTATTTTGATCTTCAAGGATAATTAACTTTCCTTCCTTGTCGACTATTTTTTTTATATCTTCAAAATTCATATTTATTTTCTTTTACCTTCTATAATTTCCTGTGAAATATTTCCTGGGACTTTTTCATAAGCACTAAACTCCATAGTAAAGGTTCCTCTTCCTTCGGTTAAAGAACGAAGTCCTGTAGCATATCCAAAAGTTTCTGATAGTGGAATCTTAGCGTCAATAATTTTTAATCCCCCCTTATCTTCTGTTTGATCGATTTGACCTCTTCTAGATGATAAGTCTCCGATTACATCTCCTAAAAACTTCTCTGGTGTTGCTACTTCCATCTTCATAATAGGCTCAAGAATAAAGGCTTTTGCTTTTCTAGCAGCTTCAATTAAAGCTTGGGCAGCAGCAATCTTGAAAGCAATTTCAGAAGAGTCAACTTCATGGAAAGATCCATCATATAATGTTGCTTTAACATCAATTAAATTATATCCTGCAACAACACCTTTTTCACAAGCTTCTTTAATACCTTTTTCAACAGCTGGAATATATTCTCTTGGAATAGTTCCTCCTTTAATTTCATCAACAAATTCAAAACCTTTTCCTCTTTCCATTGGCTCAATCCTAATTTTAACGTGTCCATACTGTCCCTTACCTCCAGATTGTTTAACATACTTATATTCAGCTTCAGCATTTGCTTCAATAGCTTCTTTATAAGAAACTTGTGGCCTTCCTACGTTTGCTTCTACTCCAAACTCTCTTTTCATTCTATCAACTAAAATATCCAAATGTAACTCTCCCATACCTCCAATAATAATTTCTCCTGTTTCTTCATCTGTTTTAACTCTAAAGGTTGGATCCTCTTCTTGTAATTTTTTAAGAGCCGCTCCCATCTTTTCTTGATCCTCTTTAGTCTTTGGCTCAATCTTAATATTAATAACTGGCTCAGGAAAACTAATTTGTTCTAAAACAATAGGATTCTTCTCGTCACATAAAGTGTTTCCTGTAGTAGTTTTCTTTAAGGCAACTGCCGCACAAATATCTCCAGCATAAACCTCATCTACTTCTTCTCTTTGATTAGCGTGCATTCTTAAAATTCTACCAAGTCTTTCTCTTTCTCCTGTGTTTGTATTCAATAAATAACTTCCTTTTGTTAAAGTTCCTGAATAAACTCTAATATATGTTAAAGTTCCTACATATGGATCTGTAGCAATCTTAAAAGCAAGAGAAGTAAATGGTTCGTCATCCTTAGCATGTCTTTCTAAAACCTTAGTCTCGTCTTTAGGATCAGTTCCTTGAACTGGTGGTAAATCAATTGGAGATGGTAAATATTCAACAACAGCATCTAAAAGCAATTGTACTCCTTTGTTTCTTAAAGCAGTTCCACAAAGTATAGGTACTAATTTAGAAGCAATAGTTGCTTTTCTTAAAGCTGCCTTTAACTCTTCTTCGCTAACTTCTTCTCCTCCTCCTAAATACTTCTCCATAACAATATCATCCTCTCCTGCAACCTTCTCAATCATCTTTGCTCTTAGACTAGTAGCTTTTTCTTTAAATTCTTCAGGAATCTCAACTATCTTAACTCCGTTTCCATTTTCTCCTTCGAAAATATAAGCTTTCATTTTAATCAAGTCAATCACTCCGTTCATTTCAGCTTCTTCTCCAAGTGGCATTTGAATAGCAACTGCATTCTTAGTTAATTTTTCAAAAATAGTAGAAACAGCATAATCAAAAGAAGCTCCAACTCTATCAAGTTTATTAATAAAACAAATTCTAGGAACCCCAAACTTATCAGCCTGTCTCCAAACAGTTTCTGACTGAGCTTCAACTCCACTAACCCCATCAAAAACAACCACTGCTCCATCAAGAACCCTTAAAGATCTTTGCACTTCTGCCGTAAAATCAATGTGCCCAGGAGTATCGATTAAGTTAATTCTGTGTTCGTTTTTCTTCTCTCCGGTTAAATAACCTTCAGGAGACCAAAAACAAGTTGTTGCGGCAGAACAAATAGTAATTCCTCTTTCTCTTTCTTGTTCCATCCAATCCATTTGAGATTCTCCAGTGTGTGTCTCTCCAATTTTATGAGAAACTCCAGTATAATACAAAATACGCTCTGAAACAGTTGTTTTTCCTGCATCAATATGAGCAATAATTCCGATATTTCTATATTTTTCTATTGGGTATTTTCTAGGCATATATTATTAATTAATTCTTCTTCTAAAAAAAGAAACTGTCTTGGTTATAACAGTTTCTCTTAACTTATTATGTTTACCAAGCAAAGTGGGCAAAGGCTCTATTTGCTTCAGCCATTCTATGTGCATCCTCTCTCTTTCTTACTGAGTTTCCTCGGTTTTCTGAAGCTTCTATGATTTCTTCTGATAATTTTAAAGACATTGCTTTACCTTTCTTTGATCTTGAAGTTCCAATAATCCATTTCATTGCAAGGCTCAATTTTCTTTCGCCCTTAACTTCCATAGGAACCTGGTAAGTAGCTCCACCAACTCTTCTTGGCTTAACTTCGAGTAATGGTGAAACGTTTTCAATTGCTTTCAAAAATACGTCTAATGGATCTTGTTTGGTCTTCTCTTTAATGATATCGAAAGCATCGTAAACAATCCTTAGGGCTGTTTTCTTTTTTCCATTCCACATTATTTGATTAGCAAACTTAGCTACGATAATATTATCGTATTTCATGTCTGGTTCAACTACATTGTGTTCAAATTTTTTTGCCATATATTTTATTTCTGAGGTTTTTTAGCACCATACTTACTTCTCTTTTTCTTTCTATCAACTCCTTGGAAATCTAACACTCCTCTTACTAAATGATATCTTACTCCTGGTAAATCCTTTACCCTACCTCCTCTAAGCATAACAATCGAGTGTTCCTGTAAAGTGTGTCCTTCTCCTGGGATATATGCTGTTACTTCCATTCCGTTAGATAATTTAACTCTAGCTACTTTTCTCAAGGCTGAGTTAGGTTTCTTAGGTGTAGTTGTAAAAACTTTAATACAAACTCCTTTCTTAAAAGGTGAAAAATATTCAGTTGGTCTGTTTTTAACTGGATTAAAACCGGCTCTCATTGCTGGAGTGGCAGTCTTTCTTTTAATAATCTTTCTTCCTCTTTTTATTAATTGATTAATTGTTGACATAAAAAAATTCTTTTCCTTACAATAAAAATAATCAGCAGTAAATTGCTTATAGACATAAATTAACAGAAGT
>JAQVBN010000046.1 GCA_028690275.1 Minisyncoccota bacterium
TAAAATCCAGGATTCCGGTGGAAATGTTATAGGAGTAGTTTTCTATTATTATGATCCGGGGAGTTCTAAGGAATATGGTTCCCTGTATTATGACATAAACGGAAACAAGCTGGGTATAGGCTGTAATTCCGGCTGCACACTAACTGACCCCTATACCGGAGTATCAAAGAAAGTAGTTGAACCCAAATCCAAACAGACAAAGATAAAGACAAAGACAAAGGAAAAAATCGATAAAATTAAAATTTATGATGAAACAAAAGATTTAGAAGAGGATGATGAAGAAGAGGAAGACGATGTCGAATCAGGAAATACTTATGAAACTCTTTTGAAATTCTTAGATAAAGATAACACAAACAAAGAGGGTTTTGGATCTAGTAGGAAATGCTCAGAGCATCTTATTAATGAGCTTCCAAGTGAATTTCAGGAAGATGCCAAACTTGTAAAAGCGTATTTTAAGAAAGGACCTAACGGAAAATATCGAGTTAGGTATTGCGTTGGAATTGAAACCTCAGATGAAGGTACTGTCTATATTGACAGCTATTCCGGAAAGGCCGGAAATGGTATTGATAAGAGGGTAACTGTTCTTAAGGCAGGTCATAGATGGCAAGCAGAAAGTGCAGACGGAACCTGCCCTTACGATGAAACAGGGAGGTACAATAGAGGAAAAGTTCTGAAGATAAAAATAATCGGAGAATAACTAATCAATTTATTTTTTATTTTTTATTTAATATTTGGAGGCAGGTGGGTAAATGTTTAACAAAATTTTAGAGAAAATAAATATTAAAACCGAAGAAAATCCACATAAAACTCTCGAGATTGATACAAAACTTAAGAAATATTTTTCCGGTAAGATAGTAAACAAAGGGCTTACTAAACAGATAAAAACTGGAAACAATGTACCGGTTTTTGTTCTTGAATACATACTAGGTACTACCTGCACTGATAACTCTAATAAAATAGAAACTGTAAAATCAGATTTGTCTAAATATTTTATTAGACTTGACGAAGCTGAAAAAATAAAGTCTAGAATTAGAGAAACTGGACAATATACAATAATCGATAAACTAACTGTAAGACTTGATGAGAAAAAAGATATTTATCTCGCGACCTTCGCTTCATTTGGAATTAGTAATGTAGAAGTAGATTCCTGTTATGTTTGTGACTTCGATAAATTGTTAGAAGGGATCTGGTGTAAAGTTAGGATGGGATACGACACTGAGTCAGAAAATTCCCCATTTATTATCCAATCTTTAAACCCATTGCAAATCCCAACTTCGGATGTTTATCAGATTATAGAATCTAGAAAATATTTCTCAAAAAGTGAATGGATTGACGTTCTAATAAGAAGTGTCGGGCTTGAACCTAAAAAACTTCCTTATCCGGTAAAATGGCACATTTTAGAAAGGCTAGTGCCGTATGTAGAAAATAATTATAATTTATGCGAGTTGGGGCCAAGAAGTACTGGAAAGTCCTATATTTATAAAGAGATTTCTTCGAACTCTGTTCTAGTTTCGGGCGGGCAGACTACAGTACCAAATCTATATTATAATATGACAACTCGAAGCCCAGGGCTTATAGGATCATGGGATGTAATTGCCTTTGACGAAGTAGCTGGAATCAACTTTAAAGATAAGGATCTTACCCAGATCATGAAGGACTACATGGCTTCTGGTTCATTTTCCAGAGGCAAGGAAGTAATTACAGCAGTTGCTTCTATGGTAATGGTAGGGAACATTAACAATAGCGTTGAAGACCTTTTGCAGACTTCTAATCTGTTTGCCCCATTTCCAAAAGAGATAAACACTGACACTGCTTTTTTTGACAGAATCCATTATTATCTTCCAGGATGGGAGATCCCGAAGTTCAGACCATACCATTTCACCGAAGGATACGGATTTATGGTCGATTATATTGCCGAATTCTTCAGAGAAATGCGGAAACAGTCATTTTCGGATTATCTTAGCCAATATTTTTGGCTTGGAGATGATCTTAATCAAAGAGATGTACAGGCAGTAAAGAAGACCTTTTCAGGATTAATGAAACTCCTATACCCAGATGAACTTTTTACAAAAGAAGATGCAAGAGAAGTCCTTGAGTATGCTATGGTAGGGAGACGAAGAGTTAAGGAGCAGCTCAAAATCATAGGCGGGGACGAATTCAAAGATGTAAACTTTTATTATACTGAAAATGGAAGCCGAAAGAAACATATTGTAAATGTTCCTGAAAATCGAAAAACAAATCTGAAAATTAGAAAATTTATGAATATAAAAAATAATGCATTTGTTTTTCGATAAAAGTAGGGAAATGAGAAAAATGTAAAAATTGGAAGGAGGAATCGAATATGGCTTGGCCCAATCCTAAGAGAGCAAGAAGTTCCCGGAAAACGCGGAAAATAAGATCTAAACTGAAATTCATAGCTGTCATACTGACGATTTCTTTTCTTGTTTTTGGGGCAGTATGGATAAAAAATAATAGTGAAGATATAGGAGCCCAAAAACTAAACGATTTCAAATTAAAAACATCTGATAATAACATTGATGAGTTTTATTTTGAAGAAGAGGAAGACTATGAAGAGGAAGAAGATGAGGAAGAGGGAGATAAATTAATTCATATCGATTTCAAATTAGAATTATAAGGGGTAAGAAAGGTCCGGGGTGTATGATGGGAGAAATTGAACCGTTCACTCAAGAAAAACTTGATTTTTTTAATGGATCAATATAAACAAAATGAAGAAAATGAGAAACTATTCTGGAAAACCCAAATCGGTAGAAGTAATAATAATTAAGTAGGGGATTGAAAATGTTTAAAGATGATGAATATCCAAATCATCCGGAAATATCTAATCTAAATGCTTTCTTGGCATTGATGGTAATAATCACAATTTTATATTTATTTTTCACAGGTAAGATTGAATATTTAGAGTCATGGTTGGTAAGAGGTATAGAGGTGTTGATATGAGCAAAGGTAAAATAAATATATCCAGGACGCTGTTTTCTTATATTCCTATTATATTATGGATTGTTTTTTGTAGATATTATCTCTATTATATACTAGGGACGATAGGAACCATTGTAATGGGTGGTATATTAGCATATATCATTTGGAAATTTCAGTATATACTCTCCAACCACGAGCGGTAAATAGAATATATAGAAACATAGTACAAACTTTCAAATTTATATTAAGGATGTGATAATATGAGATTAAGGTGTTGGGTGTGTCTAGTAAGATGTAAATGTAAGCCGGATACTAAGGGGTATATAGTAGGGAACAAATATACTAAATATGCATTGTGTAAACTAATATAACTTAAATAATATTTAATTGTGTAATACACTACCAAAACTTCCACCATCTTCTTTTATCCTCTTTTAATCTTCTTTTTTCTTCTGCTTGTAATATCAGTGTCTGAACCTGCCCTAAGTGTGCTTGATATTCTAAATGAACTTGCTCAAGTTCCCTGATGAGAGTTGCTCTATGAGCTTCGGATTCGCTAAGGCGAGCCTCTAAAACTGCAATCTTCTGAGTATCCGATATTATCTGCTGCTTATAATACTCGATCTTCCCCCTGTCTTCTGAAAAATAGTATTCTAGTGCAACCAATACGGCTTTTGTTTGGGTATGCCCTGTATCTTCTATTTGTCTGATTAGATCGGATGGAATAATAACTGATATCTTTTTTGATTCAGAGGTCATGATGAAAATTATTATTATAAGTGATATAGATATTTTTCTGATGTTGTTTAATTAATTTTGGATGGTTATAAAAGGAATGGAGGAAGTATAATAATTATGAACAAAAATGATACAGTACGACTCCTAATTTCATGCAAAACTGAATCAGAAGCAGCCGCACTCTTAGAAATGATTGATGATCTAATTTATTCTGCAAATATCTATGTAAAATCATCAGAGTCTGCCACAATAAAAGCCATAGGACTCGATGGAAAGCTGCGGACTTATTGTGGAACAACTTCAAGAACATTGAACTACCCCGCCATAAATGACGGGGATTCTTAGTTCATTCCCCTGACTTGTGTCAGTGAGTCCCTAAGCTCTGCCCGTAGTCCCTACGGTGAAATTAGATTTTGAGTTTGTAATGCAAATTTTTTGATATTAATGGCTGCGTTGACATCCCTATCATGTTTAGTTTTGCAGTCAGGACAAAGCCATTCTCTTATTTTTAGAGTTAAGTCTGATTTATAGTATCCACAGACATTGCAGATTTTAGAAGAAGGCTCAAAAGTACCTATTCTTAGAATAGTTTTGCCTGTCCATTCTGATTTATATTCAAGTTTCGTTACGAAGCTTGACCAACCTGCATCTGAAATACATTGAGCAAGACAATGATTCTTTACCATACCTTTAACATTCAGAGTTTCCAGCGCAATCGCTTGGTTCTCGCTGATAAGTTTAGAAGAGAGTTTATGCTGGAAATCGTTTCTCTGATTTGTGATTTTCTCATGTAATCGAGCTAATTTAAGTTTTGATTTCTTCCAATTGTTAGAGCCTTTTACTTTTCGACTAAGTTTTTTAGAAAGAACTTTCATTTTTTGGAGTGAGTTCTTTAGATATTTAGGATTCTCAAACTTCTCACCGTTGGAAAGTATAGCAGAGTCCTTAATTCCAAGATCAACTCCGATAGTTGAACTTTCGTTAAAGGGTATTTTTCCAGGTAATTCTTTACCGTCGTCTACCAGAATAGAAATGAAGTATTTTCCTGTCGGCGTTCTTGTAACAGTTGCAGTTTTACAAGTTCCCTCAAAGGCTCTTGAGATTACTATTTTCACATTTCCAATTTTAGGAAGCTTGATTAATTGCTTCTCAAAATCTACTGTGTAATGCTGAGGTATTTGAAAACTCTGAACCGGATTTTTCTTTGATTTAAACTTAGGAAATCCCTTCTTTTCTCTAAAGAATCTAGTGAAAGCAGATTCCATGTTTTTATTTGTCTGCTGAAGTGATTGTGAATTTACTTCCTTTAACCAAGGGTTCTCAGCTTTCAATCCTTTCAGCATATAATTAAGATCATAAGCTGATAGCTTTTCCTTAGAAGTTTCATAGTACCGTATTTTGTTTTCTAAAGCCCAATTATAGACGAATCTACATCCTCCGATATGCTGAACAATTTTCTTTTCTTGTTCT
>JAQVBN010000047.1 GCA_028690275.1 Minisyncoccota bacterium
AAGACTCTGTCGTCAAGGCAGGTAAATTAAATTATTTTAAGTTTAAATAATAAAAAATTATGAAAAAAACCAATCTTCTTCTCTTATTATTAGTTTTTATCTTCTTTCCTTTATTAAAGGCTGATGCTTTCTCTTTAAATTATAATCAGCCGACGGGAAAAGTCTCTGAAATCAAGATTGGGATTGATAAAGAGTCTACTTCTTTAGAAGCGATAGAGGGGGTAATTGTTTTTGACCCCGAAGCTTATAAATTTTTAGACGTCTCAACAGATGATTCAATGATTGCTGATTGGACGGTTTATCCATACTTGGCAGATCAAGGGAAAATAGCTTTTAGTGGCATTTTTGATTCAAACTCTCAAAGTGATAATCTTTTCAATGTTTTTTTTACAAAAAATAGTTTAGATGATTTGAAGTTGAGTATTGAGGCGGGGGTTGTTCTTGCAGAGAATGATATGCTCTATAACTTAGAAGAAATGGTTTCTTTTAACAATAGTTTATTTAACGTTATTTCTTCTAGTCATCCTAATTCAGATATCTGGTATTCAAACAAGAATGTTGAATTGAGTTGGACACTTCCAGAAGATGCTCAAAAAGTAAAGATATTGATCGATCAGAACGAAGAAGCTTATCCTTCAGTCGAGTATGACAATCTTACCCAAAAACAAATTGCATTAAATGATGGTGTTTGGTATTTTCATATAAGATATTTTGGTGATAATGGCTGGAGTTCTATTGAAAATAAGAAGATTATGATTGATACTCAAGCTCCAACAGAATTTAAAATCATTGAAAAAGATGATAGGCTAGAATTTACTTCTACTGATGAATTATCTCAGGTGGAAAAATACGAAGTAATTGTTTCTGATAAGAATTATATAGTTACGGATAACATGTTTTTATTTTCCGAGATTGGTGGAGGAAAATATTTTATTAAAGTGAAGGCTTATGATAGAGCTGGAAATTTTACAGAAAAAGATATTAATCTAGAAGTTGAAATAATAGAGCCTCCTCATTTTTCTGCTGCTGTTTTAGGGACTAATGAAATTTTTATTCTAGGATATGTAGATAATTCTGTTGATAAAGTATACGTTTCTATTTCTGGAGATAATTATGATTTTGGAGAATTAATTCAAATTTCAGACGATGGAAATTTTGTTTATACAACCGAAAAATTAAAACCAGGGTTGTACGATTTGTATTTTACTACTATTTCTGAGAATGGATTAAGTGAAGAAAGTAAAAAAGTTATTTTAATTACAGAAAAAGAATTAGTTTTTGGTTCTGTTGAAAGAACTTTAATCACTTATGGATTAATAGTTCTTTTATTAGTTTTGATGTATGCTTGTTCGAAAAAACAAATTAAAAAATCAAGAAAGAGAAATAAAAAAGTTAAAAAATAAAAAATATGGAATTTAATGAATATCAAGAAAAAGCAAGAGAGACAGCAATTTATCCTGACAAGGATCATAATTTTATATATCCAACGTTAGGACTTGTTGGAGAGGCGGGAGAGGTTGCTGAAAAAATTAAGAAAGTGATTAGAGATGATGGTGGAGTTGTTTCCGAAGAAAAAAAGATTGAAACGATTAAAGAGCTTGGAGATGTTTTGTGGTATGTGGCCAATTTGGCAAAAGAATTAAATGTTGATTTGGAGTCTGTTGCTTTGGCTAATTTAGAAAAATTACAATCAAGAAAACAAAGAGATCAGCTTCAAGGAAGCGGAGATAATCGATAATTATGCCTTATAGTGTTCTAAATTCTTTTGGAGAACAAGAACCTTTTTCTTATAAAAAGGTTTATAATTCTATTATTTCGGCGGGAGGCGACAGAGAGACAGCAACGAAAATAGCTAATATTATTGAAAGAAAGGGGCATTATAATATGTCCACTTTTGAGATTCATAAAGTAATAAAGAATCTTTTAGCTAAAGAAAAAAAGGCTTCTTCTATGAGGTTTGATTTAAAATATGCTATTAAGAGGCTTGGGCCAGAAGGTTTTTATTTTGAAAAATTTATTAAAGAAGTTTATGAATTTTTGGGGTATAAAGTTTCGAACAATCAAATTGTTGAAGGAAAGTGTATTTCGTATGAAATAGATTTTATTGCCCAAAAAGAAAATATTAATCTTTTAGGAGAGTGTAAGTATAGAAATGGAACAGGAACTCGAATTGATGTGAATGTTGTTTTAAAAAGTTTTGCTTTGAGGGATGATGTTTGTAGTAAACACGATCATATAGAAAATATTATTGTAACAAATGAAAAGTTTACAGAAAGAGCGATTAAGTATGCTAAGTGTAAAAAAATATTTATACTTGGTTGGAAATATCCAGAAAGTATGGGGTTAGAGAGAATTATAGAGGATAATTTTTTATATCCAATAACTATTTTGCCTTCTTTTAATAATAGATATCTTGAAGTTTTTGCGAAAGAGAATGTTTTGATCGCCAAAAATTTAACAGAAGAAAAAATTAAAAAACTTCACGAATATAAGATTAGTAGGGGCTATTTAAGTAAATTAAAATTAGAAAAAGAACTTCTTTCTGATTGACTTTTGTTTTCAATAAAGATAAGTTAAAACTATGTCATTACATATAGGTATTGTTGGTTTTCCGAATGTAGGTAAATCTACACTCTTTAAGGCCATTACAAAAAAACAAGTCGATTGTGCTAATTATCCTTTTTGTACAATTGATCCTAACGTAGGTGTTGCAGCTGTTCCAGATAGAAGAGTTGATTTGCTTGCGGAATTAATGAATTCTAAGAAAAAGATTTATACCACAATAGAGTTTGTTGATATTGCAGGGCTTGTTGAGGGGGCTAATAAAGGAGAAGGTCTTGGTAATCAATTTCTAGCCAATATTAGGGAAGTAGATGCTGTTCTTTATGTATTAAGATGCTTTAAGGATTCAAATATTGCCTCTACGAGAGAAGAAATTAACCCTATTAAAGATAAGGAGATTTTAGATATGGAGATGGCCTTAAAAGATCTCTCAACGGTTGAAAAAAGAATTGAAGGGGTTCAGAAAAAAACTCGTTCGGGGGTTAAAAAAGAGGATGAAAAAGAATTAGAGTTATTGAATAAAATAAAAACATTCTTAGAGGAAGGAAAAGTTTTAATTGATCAGGATTTTTCATTAGAAGAAAAAGAAATTTTAAAACAGTACCAACTTTTAACATTTAAAAAAAGAGTTTACCTTTTGAATGGAAGTAATGAAGAGGTTGGTTCTGATATTAAAAAACAATTCGAAGAACGAAGTTGGAATTATTTAGTAATCAATATTAAAGAGGAGATAGATGCTGATGGGTTGAGCGATGAAGAAAGAAAAGAATTGGGACTTCCAGAATCTAAGCTTAATCTTTTAATAGAAAAATGTTATGAAGTTTTAGGTCTTATTACCTTTTTAACTACTGGAGAAGATGAAACAAGAGCTTGGACTCTTGAAAAAGGAGCCTTAGCACCTGATGCTGGAGGAGTTATTCATACCGACTTCAAAGATAAATTTATAAAGGCAGAAATTATTAATTGGGAAGACTTGTATAATTCAAAAACTTTTGGAGAGGCAAGAGGAAAGGGATTGATTAGGACTGAAGGCAAAGAGTACGTTGTTAAAGACGGAGACGTTATTGAAATTAAAAGCAATGCTTAAATACGATCTATGTATTATTGGAGGTGGGCCTGCGGGAATGATGGCAGCAATTGCTTCTGCTGAAAGAGAGAAGAGTGTTATTTTGATTGAAAAAAATAACGACCTTGGAAGTAAATTGATTTTAACAGGTGGGGGTAGATGTAATCTTACTCATGTAGGTTTGACCAACAGGGAGTTTGTTTCTAAATTTGGAAAAAATGGTGATTTCCTTTTATCTCCTTTTTCTGTTTTTGGAACAGAAGAACTTTTAGATTTTTTTAGAAAAAGAGGTTTGGAGTTAGAAATAGAAGAAGGGAAAGTTTATCCTCAGGTTAAAAACTCAAAAGAAGTATTAGCTTTTTTTAAAAGTCAACTTAAAAAAAATAAGGTTACTATTTTAACCAACTCAGAAGTTAAAGATTTTCTTTTTAAGGATAAAAAAATAGAGAAAGTTTTATTAGCCGATAAAAAAGAAATACAGGCTAATAATTTTTTAATCGCCACTGGGGGAAAGTCTTATCCAATAACAGGTTCGACAGGAGATGGATATGCTTTTGTTAAAAAAATGGGTCACAGTATTACAGAATTAAAGCCAGCTTTAACTCCTGTTGAAACAAAAGAAAAATGGGTTGTTGCCTTGAAAGGATTAACACTTCAAGACGTTAGTATAAGACTCAATAAAGAAAAAGGAGTTTTGGGGGAGGTTTTATTTACTCATTTTGGAATAAGTGGTCCAACAATTCTTAATTTAAGCGAGAGAATAAAATCAAAAGATAAGATTTACATTGATCTTTTTCCTAAAAAAAATATAGAAGAATTGGAAAAAGAAATAATGATTTCATTTGAAGAGAATTTCAAAAAAACAATTAATAATGTTTTAAGCGAAGTTGTTCCTTTTAAATTGCTTTCTATAATTTTAAATTTTTCTGATATTCAAAAAGAAGAAATTTGTAGAAATATTACAAAAGAGCAAAGAAAAAAATTGGTTAAAAATTTAAAAAATATAGAATTGAATGTTGTTGGACTTTTAGGTTTCGACAAAGCTATGGTTACGAAAGGAGGAATTTCTTTGAAAGAAATTGATTCTAAAACTCTAAAATCAAAATTAGTTAAAAACTTGTATTTTGCAGGAGAGATTATTGATTTAAATGGAGAGTCGGGAGGGTATAATCTTCAAATGTGTTTTACTACGGGTTATGTAGTTGCTCAAAGTATTTGATTTTGATATAATTTATTTAATGTTAAATAAAAAGAGAAAAAAGGTTGGGCTAGCTTTGGGTTCCGGAGGAGCGAAAGGATATGCTCATCTGGGCGTTCTTAGGGTGTTTGAAGAAAATAATATTCCTATAGATTATCTGTCGGGGGCTTCTGCTGGAGCTATAGTAGCTGCTCTTTATTCATTACATAGAAATACTGCTAAAGTAGAAGAGATACTTACTGATTTTAATAAAATAAGATCGCTTATTGATTTTTCTTT
>JAQVBN010000048.1 GCA_028690275.1 Minisyncoccota bacterium
TTTTTAGAATAAATATCTTTTTTAACCTTATACCCAATTTTTAAACTGTCATCCGCTAGTTTTTCGTAAAAATATTTCATTTAAGTATTTTAATTTAGAAACAAATCTTTTGTTTTATAAAAATATCAACTTTGCTTAATACCTATCTTGTTTCCTGATATTTTTTAATCTGAATCTGAAGCTGGTCCTTAACTTCAGCAATAGCAATTTTCAAATCCTCTCTAGTTGATTCTGCTCTTAAAAGTCTACCCGGAACTTGAATCTGAACTTCTGCTCTAAAAATCTCTCCCTTGTTATGATGTTCGGTAGTTTTACTTAATTCTACCTCTGCTAAAAGATTTTCAGAGTTGTGCAAAAACCTTTCTAAGCTACTTACTCTATCAAGAGTAAACTCTTTTAAAGCACTATCAATTGTTATGTTTTTTGTTTTTAAACTTATTTCCATAACACCTAAATTGTACCATTAAAATGGGATTATTACAACCTTCGAATCTCTTCTACTAAATCGATATTAAACTTCTTTTTTACTTCGGTTTTCATCAAAGAAATTAAAGCTTCTACGTCTTTAGAGCTCGCATTTCCTAAGTTTATAATCCAATTAGCATGTTCTTTTGAAATAATTGCCTCACCAATTTTTTTTCCTTTAAGTCCGCACTCCTCTATTAATCTTCCGGCAAAATATCCTTCGGGGTTTTTAAAAATAGAACCGATTGAATAACCCTTAGGAACACTTCTTTTGTTCAAACAATCACGATTTAATTCGTCATCAAAACCACCTTTGAACCTAAACTTAGCTCCTAAAATAATAAGGTTGGGATTATTTTTAAAAATACTTTCTCGGTAATTAAAACTACACTCACTGTTTTGAAATATTTTAATTTCTTTTCCGTCGAAAAATTCCACCTCTTCAATTACCTCTGAAATAGAATGTTTGAAAGCTCCTGCGTTTCCAAAAATTGCTCCCCCAACCGTTCCTGGTATTCCTACCGCCCATTCAAGTCCTCCTAAATTCAAAGTTTTTGTCTCTAAAATTAAATCTCTCAAAGGGACTCCTGCCCCAACCGAAGAATCTGTTATCTGCTTAAAATTAAGCTTAATAACCACACCTTTAAAACCATCGTCAGAAACTAAAATATTACTTCCTTCTCCCATAATAAAAACAGGAAGTTTGGATTCTTTGGCAAAAGCAATTGCTTCTATTAATTCCTCTTTTGAACTAACAAGAGCATAGTGCTTAGCTATTCCACCTATATGGAAACTATTTTTATCCTTTAAAGAAACGTCTTTTTCCATAATTAAAAAAGCCGAGGGATGTTCTCCATGTTATGTCTAAAGTGAGTGTCCCCCCAGCTAATGATATCTTACCAATTAATATTTTATTATGCAAGCTCATTAATTTAATCGTAACATTGAATGATAAAAAAAACCAGTATTTTGACAACAAAAAACTCGCATATAAATGGCGAGCTCTTTGCATCCTTCACACTTTATTAATATCACTTCTTTATTTCTTTGTCAATAAAAAGCAAAAAACTCCACAACCGTAGAGTCTTTCGCCGACATAGATGGATTTAGAAATTAATCTAAAATCACTCACAATTATTCTATATCACTTTTTTTAAATTTTGTCAAAATATATTACCATTGACAAAAATTACTTATTGTGGTACAGTTTAAATATTCACGGAGTGTGAATTAAATGTTTATTTCAAAAAAGAAACTCGCTCTCGTATTCGTTGCTGTAATAATTATCGCAGCAGCATGCATGACTCTTGGTTTTTTAAGCCAGGAACCAATCATTGTACCGACTCAGATTGAAAGCTTTGACGCTGAACAAATAAACATCGAAGAACAGCTCGTTACAACAGAAACCGGTTATATGGGACTTAATCGTCCTGAAGAATGGTTACCAAGAGATCAATTCGTTGATCTCGCAGAAAACAAAATATACTACACCGAAAGAAATCTTGATGGAAATTTCCTTCAAACCTATTGGAGCCTTAAAGGCTTATCGGTAATAGTGTACGGCGTTTACTATGAAACACCTCCCTTCCACACCTTTGAAAAGGTAGAAGCAGGGTTAATGTTTTACAGAGATGATGCTGCTTGGTTCAAATTCATCATTCCTTTAACCATTGGACTGGTCTTTATGGGACTAATCATGATTTATTTCATGCCGACAAACTCTAGAAAGAGAAACTCGTGCTAGTCCCCAACCCTCTTTTTAAAAAAGAGGTTTTTTTATTTAAATAGTAATTTGATAATTTACAAGCTCATAGAAACTTCCTTTCTTTTTCATTAAAGCATTAAAGTTTCCTGTTTCAATTATTTTTCCTCCCTCAAAAACAAATATCTTATCTGCTTTTTTAATAGTTGATAGTCTGTGAGCAATAATTATTGTTGTCCTATTCTTTATCACATTAGAAATAGCATCTTGTATTTTATGTTCAGTTTTAGCATCTAAAGCAGAAGTTGCTTCATCGAGAATAAGGATAGGAGCATCTTTTAAAATAGCTCTAGCGATGCTTAATCTTTGTTTCTCTCCTCCTGAAAGCTTTGTTCCTTTTTCTCCTATCTCTTGATCAAGTCCTTTTTTAGTCCTTTTAATCACCTCCCAAACACAAGCTTCCTTACAAGCTTTTTCCATGTCTTTTCTAGTTATTCCATCATTATCAATTCTTAAATTTTCAAAAAAACTAGCATTCAAAAAAGTACTATCTTGAAAAACAACAGCGGTATTTTTCCTAAGAGAATTAAGATTAATTTTTTTAATAGGAATACCGTCCATAAGGATCTGTCCTTTTTTAATATCGTAAAAACGAGAAATCAAATTAGCTGTTGTTGTTTTTCCAGAACCGGTATGTCCCACAAAAGCCACAACCTCTCCTGGATTTATCTTAAAAGAAACATCTTTAAGCGCTTGCATACCGTCTTTATACTCGAAAAAAACATTTTTAAACTCTATCTCTCCTTTTAATTTACCAACTTCAATAGAATTCTTTTCGTTTTTTATCGTTGCTTTTGTCTCCCAAATTTTAAAGAAAGCAATAATTTTTTCTCGTTGCCAAGTGTAATCAAGAACGATCCAGAAAATTGAATTAAAAACGTTGATTATAATCGAAGTAAAACCTATAAACATAATAATGTCACCTAAAGACATTTCATTTTTAATATAAAGAATACTTCCCATAAAAAAGACAACAACGTTTAAAATAAAACCTAAACTCCTAGAAGCTCCAGAAACAATTCCCCACCACCTACTTGCTTTAATCTGTCCTTGAACAGCCTCACCCCTTATTTTATCAACCATTCCCGATAGTCTATCCCCTAAGGTAAAACTTTGAACTAAAAAAATGTTACTAATAACATCATAAGCAGTTCCTGAAAGTTCTGACCATTTTTTATCAACCGCCGATTGAGTTATTCTAACTTTTTTAATTGCAAAAAAGATAAGAAAAACTAAAACAGGAATTACTGCAACTATAAGACAAGCCATTTTAACATTCAAGAAAAATACCGTTGGTAATAATATCAAAAGAATGAAAGTGTTAATAAGCAAATGTCTAAAAAAAGATATATATTGACTATAAATATTATCTAGCCCTCTCTCAAACTCTCTCACTATGCTTCCAATCTTTTCTCCTTGGAAAAAATCGATAGACATATTCATAATATGATCAAAAGTTTTTTTCCATAAAATTCCATATATTTTTGTAGAAACAATACTAGAACCATAAGAAGAAAATATCTGAATTAAAATATTCATTAAAACAATGCCTATCCAAACCAAAAAAACGGTTGCAAACTTACCACTAAAACTATCCTTCCCCGTAAAATCAACCAAACTATTAATAATCTCTTTAAAGAAAAAAGGCTCAGCAATAGTCAAACAGGCCAAAATAAAACAAGAAATAATAAGCGCTATTGTTAAACCTTTTTGATACTTTAAAAAACCTAAAGCTTTAAAATATATTTTCATTTTCCTTCAATTAAATCTATTTTTTCTAAATAAAACTCTCTCATTTCTATGTTTCCAAGCTCACTATATATTTCAACCAATGCAGAGTATGCCGCTTTATTATTTGGTGCTAATTCAGAAGCCTTAGTATAACAAGCAATGATTTTATCCTCTACTGGCTCATCTCTTAAATATCTCCTATTATTGTAAATATTCCCTAAATTAATCCATGTATAATAATCCTTAGGACTAATCTCCGTCGCTCTAATTGCTTTACTCTCAGAAAGATCCATAAACTCCTCACAATCCTCTAAAATTGTCTGTCTATCTTCTTCTTTAGTTTCAAGAAGCCTGCTTTGAGTATAAAGATCACTTGCTTTTAATAAGTATAATTGAGATAGACCAATCAAAGTTTTTTCTTTTTCGACATAATTATCACTCTCTTCTAGATATTCAATTGCTTTACCTCTATCCACAGAATGACTCTCTATTGCTTGTCCATAATAATTTTCTGCCACATAATTCCTGAAATAAAAATAATTTAAAACAAGAACAGCCATAAGCATTAAAGAAAGAATTGCGAGAATCAAAACCATTGTTTTTGAATTCATTTTTTTGATAGAAATTTCAACTTCTTTCTCTGAAAAACCAGCGACTAAAGCAGAGAAAAGAAAGAAAAGAGACATAAGAACTAGATCAAAACCATAAAAGAATAAAAGGCTAAAAAGAATGAAAAAAGAAATAAAATTCATTTTTCCATAAGGATTTTCTTTGGTAAATAAAACATTTTTGAAACCTTTAATAACTAAATACCCAAAAGGAATAAAGAATAATATAATTCCAAGAATTCCTAAGTCGTTAATCAAAGTAAAAGCAACTGTTGACGATTCAAAATAAACTCCGTTTTGTAATTTTGTAGGATTGTATTGTAAAAAAGTTTCATCAAAACTAGATATTCCTCCGCC
>JAQVBN010000049.1 GCA_028690275.1 Minisyncoccota bacterium
GATGTTTTTTTATAAGTAAAATATGATTAAAAAAAATATTGCAATTATCGGGCTTGGAAAGCAAGGAGCTGTTCATTTTGACGCAGCATTAAAATTACAAGAAGAGGGTAAAATAAATTTATTAGCTATTTGTGATAAGGACAAAATGTTTATAAAAAAAATGGCAAAGATGTATAAAATTGATGGATTTTCAAATTATAAAGATTTAATATCAAAATACGAAAAAGATTTGGATTTATTAATTTTGTGTTTACCCAATAATGTATATTCAGAGGTAATTTTAGATTGTTTGAATAAAAAATGTATTGTTTTAAAAGAAAAACCTTTCGCCTCTTCGCTTTCCGAGGCTGCAACCTACGAGTTTTTGCAAGAAGAGAAGAAGATAATAATTCGAACAGCGCAGCAGAGATTTTTTACGAAGGCCTATATTTTTGCAAAAAAATGTATAGATTCTGGATTAATTGGAAAACCTTTATTTTTTGAGTATCAATATAGTTTAAACGATGAAAGAGAATCTTGGTATTGGAATAAAGGAGCGGGCGGTGGGTGCTGGCTTAATGTGGGATGGCATATGATATTTGTGATAATTTGGTTTTTTGGAAATCCAGACATTGTTAATGTTAGTAAGATTAGGGCAGATAAGAGATGCTGGAAATATGATACGGATGATTCAGTAATGTTTTCATGTAAGTATGATAGCGGATTAGTTGGAAATGGTTTTATAAGTGTTGCAGATACTTTTAAAGAAAAAAGCTTTAAAATCGTAGGAGACAAGGGCTATCTTATTATCATTAAAAATAAGTTAACTCTATATAATAATGAAGATGAAATAATAAAAGAGATAGAGGACGAGGGAGAGTCAGAAATTTATAAAAGACAAATTCTAGATATTTTAAAAGGTGGAAAAAGAATATCGCAACTTGAAAAATATAATATTGCCACCATGAAGATAATTAATTCTTATTAATATCATGAAGTACAAATTAGCATATCATAACAATAAACCATCTATTTCAAAGCCATTACCACATGAGGTGTGGCCACCAAATGCAGATCAAGAAGAGCTTAAGGAGTTAGCTCAACAAAGAAATAAAGATATTGGAATAAGAGGTTGTACTGGGCCGATTAAAGAATTGGAAGATAATTTTAAAGAATTTTTAGACAATAAGGTAAAATACACATTAACTTTTAATTCCGGAACAAGTGCTTTATTAGCATCTTATTTTGCGATTGGCCTTGATGAAGGGGATGAATTGATAGGTCCAGCACTTACGTATCATGCTGCCTTGAGTCCGGCTTTTTTCTTAAAAACCAATATCATTCTTTGTGACATTGATAGAAATACACGTTGCATAGATCCGAATAAAATAGAATCATTATTAACGGAGAAGACAAAAGCGATAACAGTTGTTCATCAATGGGGTCATCCAGCAGATATGGATAAAATTCTCGAGATAGTTAAAAAGTATAATTTAAAATTAATTGAAGATTGTTCGCACGCTCATGGTAGTCGGTATAAGGGGCGTCTTTGTGGTACCTTTGGAGATGTTGCTGTTTTTTCACTTCAGACAAACAAAGCAATTTTTGCAGGAGAAGGAGGAATATTAGTTACTAATAATGAGAATATATATAATAGAGCGACTTTACTGGGGCATTATAGAGATCGTTGTCGTGAAGAAATAAAAGATCCTCTTTTGAATAAATATTGGGCCACAGGTTTTGGGTTAAAATTAAGAATGTCGCCATTTAATGCCATTGTTGCTAAACATTCTTTGTTAAAATTTAAACAAATAAAAGAAGGAAGACATAAATGTTTAAATTATTTCAGAGATAGATTAAAAGAGATAGATTATATAGAACCTATAGTAATTGAAGACTATATAGATATGGGGGCTTGGTATGGTTTTAAGCCATTGTATTTAAAGGATAAATTATATAATATAGAGAGAGATAAATTAATATTAGCTTTACAAAGAGAAGGAATGGAGGTTTCTGCTCCGTCAGGTAAGATTTTGGCCGAAGAATCTTTATATGATAGTGACAGAAATATTTTATTTACCAATATTTATAGAAAAACTAAGCCTTCCATAGAGAAATTATCTGTAGCTAGATTGGTAAATGATTCTGCCCTATCACTTCCTACATTTTACAATTGGGAAGATGATAAGAAATTAATAGATGAATATATACAAGTTTTTAAAAAGATAAAAGATAATTATAAAGAACTTCTTTAAAAGTATGAAGGTTATATTATTTGATATAGATGGTGTGCTTATTCATCTACCTTTTTATTTTAGTAAACAACTCGAAGATAGGGGGTATAAACTAGCGAGTGTCTTCTTGAATAAATTTTTTCATAGTGAAGAATACTCACAAGCTCTTGTAGGAAAAGCTGACGCAAAAAAGTTGATAGAACCATATTTAGAGAGAATAAAATGGGAAAAAGGAGCTTCTGAATATTTTATCGAACAATTTAATTTCGAGATTCAGTATTTTGATAGAAATATATTATCTGAAATTGAGAAATTAAGTGAAAAAGGAATAAAATGTTTCTTGTGTACTGACCAAGAGCAACATCGTTTGAAATTTTTGATAGAAAAAACGGAATTAAAAAGTTTATTTAGCGGATGTTTTGCATCAAGTGATATTGGATTCAGGAAATATGAAAAAGGGTTTTGGGAACATATAATTAAAAATAATAATATCAATCCTTCGGAAACAATTTTTTTTGATGATAAGAAAGCAAATATTGATATTGCCCAAAAAGAAGGAATTAAAGCCTTTCTATTTACGGATTTTACAAATTTTAAAAAAAATTTATTTGAGTTAGGATTTAAATTTTATATATGTTAAAGTATAGAATATATATTTTTGGAAGTGAGAGGCATTACCATAATTTTAAGGAAGCAACGGGTAGTGTAAATTTAGAAGTTATCCACATAAATGAAGAGGGGGATTTTTCTAAATCTAAAACAATAAAAGAGATTGTTGCAGATTTTGAGGCAGTATACGATCTAAATATAAGCACAAAAGGAATTATTGTTTTTGGAAGAGCGACTGTGGAGGGAGGAATTGAAAATATCTCATCTGCATTAGATATTATAAAGAAGGCGCATTCGGAACTAAATAATATACAGATTATAGGACCATCCTTGAAGGCTGCTAAAATATTTAATAATAAGGATTTAACGCAAAAAACCTTACATAAAAATAAAATTCTTACTCCAAAAACCTATAGGATGCCTTTTGATGATTTAGAACAGATGCAGTTCCCATTAGTTTTAAAGCCTTTGAATTTGTCTGGTGGTTGCGGGATGAAGTTTGTATCAAATGCTAAAGATTTTAAGAAAAATATTTTAGAGTTAAATAGTCTAGGAATAAAAGATTTAATTGCTACAGAATTTATAAAAGGAATAGAAGTAACTTATACTATATTACGTCTAGGAGATATTTTTTTAAGGTTGCCAGTTTCTTTTAAAAAAGAAACAGACGAAAAATTGACTCATCCAGACGCGAAAGTAAAATTAGCTGGATTTTATAATGGATACGATCGTTGCTATAACTACCTTGAAGATATTATGAAAAAATATGACATATATGGATTTTTCTCTCTTCAAGGAGTGATGATTGAAAAAGATTTTTCAAATGAATATGAAACATATTTTTTAGAGGCTGCTACAAGAATTACAGGTAGTACAGTAATAATGTCTTCTGCTCTTAAAGGATTTAATATGTATAAAACAATAGGAAATTGGTTGATTAATCATAAGGTTTGCTTTAGCTATGAAAGAGCTTATGCTATACAATATCCTTCGTATAAACATAATGGAAAGAAAACTCTTAATAAATTAACAGAGTTAAATTGGGTTGAAGAGGTTAAGTATGAGGATCTGTCCGAAATGCCATATGGAATTGAAAAAAGAGATAGAATTAGAATAAGTTTTTCGGTGAATGAAAAGAATTTAAGAGAAAGATTGAAGATAATAGGGGAAATTTTACATAATAAGCAATATGAAAAAGATGTCTTAACTGCTATTAAATATTTTCAACTAAAGGGAATGGAGTATAAGGATAGAGAATACCTTAGTGGAGAGTGGGGAAATGGCTTATCGTGGAAATTTTATTTATCAAATTATTTGCCAACAAGAAGATTATGTTCCGCTGTTTTTGGTATATTGCAACATAATCAAAAAATACTTTTAACAAAAACGAGAAGAGGATGGGAGCTTCCAGGAGGACACATAGAGGAAGGCGAAAGCATAGAAGAAGCTCTTAAAAGGGAAATGCTTGAAGAAGTTGGAGCAAATATTAACGGCTGTAGGTTAGTCGGGTATAGAAAAATTATTGCCTCACATCCAATTAAAAATAGGGATGGAAAGAATTATCCTTTTCCAGTAAGTTATATTCCTCATTACATGGTTATAACTAATAAAGATTTAGTCCCTCCAAGTGGTGATCAGGGAGAAATTTTAGGATCGGAATTATTTACTTTAACGGATTTAAGAAAAACAAATAAAGAAATAGCCTCCATTGTAAATATTCTTAAAAAAGTTATATAATATATATAATGAATTATAAAAATGTTAAATCGCAAAAAATTTATTAGGAAGGAAAGTAAATTAGTTGATCAATGTTATATCGGAAAGTTCTGTTTAAATAAAGGGAGCATGTATATTTTTTATCGAGAGACCGAGAAAGGTCAAAAGGTAATGAATAATTTTTTAGGCCTCAGTTCATCTGGAGGTTTTTTATTTTAAATTCATATTAATTAGTTAACAAGTCTTGACACAATGTTAACTAAATAGAAATATAGTTTATATA
>JAQVBN010000050.1 GCA_028690275.1 Minisyncoccota bacterium
AACTAACAGAAGAACAATATTCAAATTATATTAATCTTAAAAAAGAAGCTGATTTTTTCAGCTTAAACAAACACGAAAAAAGAGAAAAGAATCGTCAGTTTGGAAAGTTTATCAAAAACGCAAAAAAGGATTTAGAGAAACTTAATTAAAGAATTTTTACTCCAAATTTTTCTAATTCTTCAGCTAGCCTTCTTAATGGTAGCCCCATTGCGTTAAAAAAATCTCCTTCGATTCTGTCGATTAAAATAGCTCCGCAATCTTGCATAGAATATCCTCCAGCTCTATCTAACGGCTCTCCTGTTTTAACATAAGCTTCTATTGTTTCTTTAGATAAGTTTTTCATAAATACTTTTGTTATTTGATGAAAAGAGATTGAGCTATTATTACTAGTGTCAATAATTGTGACTCCTGTAATAATGTTGTTTTCTTTTCCGTTTAAAAGGGTTAGCATTTCTTTTGCTAATTTTTCTGTTTTTGGTTTTCCTAAAACTTTTTCATTAAAAACAACAAAGGTATCGGCCGCAATAATAATAGCATTATCATTTTTGTCTGCGACTGCTTTTGCTTTACCAAAAGAGAGATGTTCTGAAAGTTTTTCAGGAGACAAATTTAATTTCATGTCTTCTTCATAATTACTTTCTTGAATAACAAAAGGAAGTCTAGTTTTTAAAAGGATTTCTTTTCTACGAGGAGATGTTGAAGCTAGAATAATTTTTTTCATATTAAATTAATTATATAAAAGATGTTAATTTTTTTAATATTTATGCTATTATATATTTAAGATATGTAATTTAAAAAATAATGAACTTTTTGAAAACTTTATTCACAATTATAGGAATTATTTTAGGAGTAATTATTATAATTATTGGTTTATTTTTAATAATAAAACCTTACGGTATAGATTTAATGAAAGTTATTCCTGTTGTCTTAGAAAAAGAAAAACAGTCTAGTTATGATCATCCATATTTAAACGTTGAACAAGAAGCAATTTTAGAATCTGCTGGAATTAATCTTGAAGAAATTCCCACAGAAATAACACTAGAACAAAAAGAATGTGCCATTTCTATTTTAGGGGAAAAAAGAATTGAAGAAATTGCTAACGGAAGCACACCCACAATTATGGAGATATTAAAAATTAAAGAATGTTTATAATTAGATCGACAAAATCGTAATAATTAAATTAAAAAATCAAAAATATGAAAAATAAAATTTTAATCGCAAGCCTTTTATTCGTTTTTATCCTAGCTGGTAGCGTTAACGCAGCAGGAACAGGTAATAATTCTAATAGCTCTTCAGATAAAGGACAACAACAGGCTCAGGATGGTTCTGGGACTGGATCACAAGTTCAAAATCAAGGAGAAGAAACTCAACTTCAAGAAAATTTTCAGATTCAAGTAACAACAAATGGAAATGATAGTGGAAATGGATCAGAAAATGGTATTAAAGTGCAAGAGAAGCAACAACTTCAGGATGGTTCTGAGGCTGGATCACAAGTTCAAAATCAAGGAGAAGAAAATCAGATAAAAAACAATTCTGATAATGATTCTCAACAAAGAAAGAGTAGAGTAGCTAGCGCTGTTCAAGAAATGCTTCAAGTTTCTGAAAGAAATGGTGGTATTGGAGAACAGGTAAGGGTTGTTGCTCAAAGCCAAAATCAAAACCAAGTAGAATTAGAGAGTATTTTAGAGAAAGTTCAATCAAGAAATAATTTTGCAAAATTCTTCATTGGTTCTGATTATAAAGCAATAGATAATGCAGAAGCTATCTTAGAGCAAAGCAATCAACAGATTCAAAAACTTGTTCAAATTCAAAATCAATTAGAAAATGAAGGAGATCAAGAGATTCTAGCAGAGCAAATTAGACTTCTTGAGAATGTTAATACTGAAATAGAAAATGTATTAAATGATTCTCAAAAAGGATTTAGTTTACTTGGATGGATGTTTAAATTGTTTGCAAATTAAATTATATAAAGCCAGTCACTATTGTGACTGGTTTTTATTTAAGATATAATAATTATATGACCAAAACACAAAAAATATTTATTATTATTTTTATTTTTCTAATTGCAGTTTTTTTAACTTGGGAATTAAATCTTCCTAAGAAAGCAATAGATCCTCAAAATTGTACATATTCTATTGATGGGAAAAATATAACCTTAAAGGATGGTTATGCTGAAGAAAAAATATATGATTCTGATTCAAAAATTATTACACAGTATTTTGGCAATTCGGTTAGTTCTGATTTTAATAACGATGGAACTATTGATACTGCTTTTATTGTTATACAAAATACTGGAGGAAGTGGAACCTTTTTTTATCTAACTGTTGCTTTGAATAATGATAATATCTGTAAGGGGACTAATGCTATTTTTATAGGAGATAGAATTTCACCACAGACAATAGAATTGCAAGACGGAAAAATAATTTTAAATTATGCTGATAGAAGAATAGATGAACCAATGGTTGCTTTTACTTCTATTGGGGTTAGTAGACAATTTTTAGTCGAAAATAATGCATTAATAGAGGTTACTTCAGAAGAATCTTCTAAAGAAACTTCTTGTTTGCTTTCCGGAGGAACTATTAGTTCATCATTGTGCTGTATGTCTGCATCGGATTTTCCAAGTTCTTGCCTTATTGGTTCTTGTGGATGCTCTCCTGATAACAGTCATCAAATAAAGACGTGTGATTGTGGGGATGGAAAGTGTTTTAATGGAACACAATGTGTTTCAGTTGAATAAAAAAACACCTCGTCCGAGGTGTTTTTAGTTTATTTCTTATCTTCAATTTTCTTTTTAATCTCAGCAAAGAAATCTTCTTTGCTAATTTCTCGAGTTTCAGTACTGCTCCTGTCTCTAATTATTAAATTAGTAGAATTAATTTCATTGTCTCCAATTACTAACATGTATGGAGATTTTTCATTAACAGCTTTTCTAATTTTATTTCCAACAGTCTCATTATTAATATCAACTTCTACTCTAATATGTTCTTTTCTAAACTCATCAGCTAACTCTTGAACAAAGTCTATGTGCTTTTCACTGACAGCAATTAATTTAACTTGAACAGGAGACAACCAAAGAGGGAAGTTTCCAGCATAATGTTCAATTAAGAGTCCGATAAATCTTTCGAAAGATCCTAAAAGGGCTCGGTGAAGCATGTATGGCTCTTCTTTTTCTCCTTTGTCGTTAGTAAAGCTCATATTAAATCTTTGTGATAAATTGAAATCAAACTGAAGGGTAGAACACTGCCACTCTCTTCCTAAAGCATCTTTTATTTTGAAGTCTAATTTAGGTCCATAAAAAGCAGCTTCTCCTTTTTCTTCGACAACTTTAAGATTTTTTTCTTGAGCAATTTTACGTAAAACCCCTTCAGAAAAGTCCCATCCTTCATCGCTTCCAGCATATTTTTCTTTATTTAAAGGATCTCTCAAAGAAAGGTAAGTGTTTACCGAATCAAGGCTAAAACCAAAGGACTGATAGATGAATAAAATGAAATCAATAACTCTTTTTAGCTCGTATTCTACTTGATCTTTTCGACAGATGATATGAGCATCGTCTTGAGTAAAACCTCTAACTCTAGTTAATCCAGAAAGTTCACCCTTCTTTTCAAAACGGTATACAGTTCCACATTCAGCCCATCTCATAGGAAGTTCACGATATGAGTGAGGAGAGTTATTGTATATCTCAACATGAAAAGGACAGTTCATTGGTTTAAGTAAAAATTGTTCTGATTCTTTTACTTCTTCTCCTTTTCTTTTACTTTCTAAAGATTGTCCGATTTCGATTGGTGGATACATACTATCTCCATAAAAACCCCAATGCCCAGAACGTTCCCACAATTTTCTATTACCAATGTGTGGAGTACGAACAAGATCATAGCCACTTTCTAAGTGTTTTTGAACCCAAAAGTCTTCTATAATCCTATAAAGTAAGGCTCCCTTAGGATGCCAAAGAATTAAACCAATACCAACATCTTCTTCAGTGTGAAAAAAATCTAATTCTTTACCCAAAACTCTATGGTCTCTTTTTTTAGCTTCCTCAAGCATGATTAAATGTTTATCTAATCCTTCCTTACTTGAAAAAGCGAAACCATAAATTCTAGTTAACATGGAATTTTTTTCACTTCCTTTCCAATAAGCTCCCGCTATTTTATCTAATTTGAAAGCATCTGGCTTTATTTCGTTTGTAGAAGCAACATGAGGGCCTGCGCATAAATCAATAAAATTAAGAGTTGTGTATATAGAAACAACATCTCCAGGAATTCCTTCTATGAGTTCTAATTTGTATGGCTCGTCTTTAAATAGTTTAATAGCTTCTTCTTTCAAAATTTCTTTTTTCTCGAATGGAATGTTTTGTTTTACCAAATGTTTCATTCTTTTTTCGATTTCTTTTAAATCTTTTTCCTCAATTGTTAAATTGTCGAAATCGTAATAAAAGCCATTATCAATTGCTGGTCCAATTCCTAATTTACAATTAGGATACTTTTCTTTTATCGCTATCGCTAATAAATGGGATAGCGAATGTCTAATAATTTCTTCGTTGTTCATATTTTTATATTTAATTAATTAAAAAACCCCGACTCAATCTCAAAAAACTTGAGATTGGGACGAGGTTTGAAAGTTCGCGGTTCCACCCAATTTCTCTAGGATTAACTAGAGCTCTTAATTAAGGATCCTTTAGCTTAGCCCAATTAATTGGGGAGAAACCTATGGTTGGTAGCCATAGCAATCACTTTAGGATTAATAATATAATATCTCTTTTGAATTATTTTGTAAAGGTTTCTTTGACAAAAAATATTATTTGTAGTATGTAATAGGTGG
>JAQVBN010000051.1 GCA_028690275.1 Minisyncoccota bacterium
AAAAAGCCTCTTTTTTTGAGAAAAAAGTAATTACGCCAATAAAAGAATGGTTAAAAACAGTAAATAAATTATTCGATTTTTTTAGCGGAAGTGTTTTCGACTCTTTTAGTTCAAAAACATTAGAAAAAATTGAGGAGAATGAAAATTTGAAGGGAGTTTCAGAAGAAATTAAAATTTTGGAGCAAGAAATTGAAGAAACTCTTGGTGATGCGGAAGAAGGTGATTCTTCTGATTTAATTCAAGAAAAATTTTCAGAAGAAATTGATAGATTGAATGAAGAAAATGAAGAAAGTCTTATTTTTAAAGAAAATATGACGGATGAAGAAATAAGGACTCTTTTGATTGCTATATATAATGAACTTAAAAAGAGAAAAGAAGCTATTAATGAATTAAAAGATGATAAGAATGAAGTTGAAGATATCGAAGAGAAAGAAATTGAAGAAAAAGAAGAGAAGGAGGAAACTAAAAAGGAGACAGAGATAATTTCTTATTGTTCTTATAATAATCAGTCTTCTTTGAGAAGTAATTTAATTATCAATGAAGTTGCTTGGATGGGGACTAATAATAGCTCTTCTGATGAATGGATCGAATTAAAGAATATTAGTAATCAAGAAATTGATTTGAATAATTATCAATTATTGAATAAAGACAATGAAATTAAGATTATTTTAAAGGATCTAAAGATAGCTCCTGGCGGTTATATCTTACTTGAAAGAACGGATGATACTAGTGTCTCAGGAATAAAAGCAGATTTAATATATAAAGGAGGGTTAAGTAATAGTTCAGAATCTATTTACCTTTTTAATAATAACTGTATTCTTGAAGATTTTGTGGAAGCTAGTCCTAATTGGCCCGCTGGTGATAATTCTAATAAAAAATCCATGGAAAGAAAACTCGATTTAACATGGAAAACATATTCTGGAGATTTTTTTGGAACTCCTAGGGCTGAAAATTCTCAAGAAAGTTCAGTATTTATTTTACCTAGCGGTGGTGGAACATCTTCTAATCCCATAGAAGAAGCTTCAATAACATATTGTTCTCAAACAGACTTGGAAGAATCTTTGAAGACTCCAGTTGTAATAAATGAGGTTGCCTGGATGGGAACTGACATCAGTTCTTCTGATGAATGGATTGAGCTAAAGAATTTAACAGACGAAAACGTTTCTCTTTATGGTTGGCAACTTTTAGATAAAGATAATAATATAAAAATTGTTTTTGAAGAAGATGATGTGATATTAGCTAATGATTATTATCTTCTTGAAAGAACAGACGATACCACTATTTCTTCAATTTTAGCCGATAAAATATATGTAGGAGCTTTAAATAATACAGACGAAAGTTTGCGATTATTTAATAACACTTGTCAGCTAATTGATGAGGTTAAAGCGGATTCAGATTGGCCCGCAGGAGAAGCTAGTAAATCCATGGAAAGAAAATCTGATTTAACATGGAAAACATATTCTGGAGATTCTTTTGGAACTCCTAGGGCTGAAAATTCGGCTGAGATAAGCGAAGCTTCTTCTTATTGTTTGTCAAATGGAGGAATAATAGAAAAAAGAATAAGTCTTGGTGGAAATTATAATGTTTGTGTTTTTGATGACGGAAAAGAATGTGAAGAGGAGGCAATGTACCTTGGAAAATGTCCTTTGTATGGAGTTGATACTTCTTTTTATTCTAATGATAAAGAAAAGTATTGTGTTCTTAAGGGGGGAGAAGTTGATGTTATGGGAGAAAATCTTTGTAATTTTCCTTATATGAAAACTTGTAATTTAGATGATTTATTTAGTGGAAAGTGTTCTGATAATATATATGCAACAAGTTTAGTTATTACCGAAATTAATGATGGTTATAATAAGGAAGAGAGAGAATATGTTACGATTTTTAATCAGTCTGGAAGTGATATTTCTTTATGCTCAGGGGAAAGTTGTACCTATTTGACTTATTTTGTTGGCGATGAAATAAATTCTACAAAATGGAATAATCCAGTTCTTAATATTCCTTTGTCCGATTTATTGCTTGAAAATAATTCAAGTTATCAAATAGACTTGAATAAAGACAATAGGGGTGATTATGCGCCAATTCTCGATCCTGTTTCAAGTGATGGATATTTAGGGATAAGTAATGCCTCTATTTGTCTTTTTAATAAAAATGTTGAATTGTTGAGCGAAGAAAGTGCAGAAGAAGCAAAAATAGATTGTGTTGGGTGGCGTAGAAGTGATGAAATCTCATACAATAATGTAAAAGAGGGGTCTGAGATTTACAAGGCAGGAATTCAATTTAATCAGGCGCTTTTTAGAGCGAAAGACTCTGAAACGAATAAATATTTAGATAGGGAAAATAATATAGTAGATTTTATAAGCTCAAAACCAACAGTTTATACAATCCCGGATGTTTCTAATTTTAGTTTTACGGAGATAGAAGATAAAACGAAACTTAAATTGTCTTGGGATTTTGATAGTTCTCTCGATGCTTCAAAGTTAAGTTATAAAATATATTATACAGAGAATAGTTCTTTTGATGAAGATAATTTAGAGCAGATTTTAGAAGAAGATACAATTAAGACAGATAATCATATTGAAACAATTGTTTCAATTCAACAAGACATAGACTACAGATTTAGAGTTATTACTTTCGAAGAGGGGGGTAATGTTTCAGATAATAAAAATTTCATATTCTATGTTTCTTTTTCTTCCTTTAATGATCATCCTTATGGTTTGTTTAGATACAATTCTAATAAAAACAATAAGGTAAATTATCTCGGACCTCAATCTGGGATAGCAAAAAATAATTTAATTGAAAGTGATACTATATTTAGAGCCACTCCTTTAATTGATCAATTTGGTAATTTTTATGTTACCCAGGCTGGTGAAAGTTCTGCATATGTTCGGGTTGCAAGTTATGATAAGAATGGTTTATTGAGATGGAAGATTGATTTGTCGGAGTATTTTGCTGCAGGAAATTTAATTTTAAGAGATAGTCTTTACTATTTTTCGAAAGGAACTATGGTTAAATTTTCTCATTCTGGTCAAAAAGTTTGGGAGAAGTCTTTGTATGGAGTTACCGATCCAGACAAATATTTATATTACAATGATAACCTATATTTTCCTTGCAATTTAGAATCTAAAGGATTATGTAAAATAGATTTTAATTCAGATTCATTCTTAAGCTTAATTTATAATTCTGGCGGTGAAGACATTTCTAATTTACTTGTAGATGAGTTTGGAAATATTTTCTTTGTTGTTGGAGCGTCGAAATTAATTAAACTAGACACTTCTTTTTCAAAAGTGGGAGAAGTTGCTATAGAATCCGAAAGAAACTCCTTTATTAATATGGTGAATAACAAGATTTTAATTTCTTCTCAAACAAAAGAAATATTAATAGATGCTTTAGAGATGAAAATTATTATTTCAGAGGATGAAAGACCGGCTTTGCATAGTGTTTCAGTTACCGATAATGGATTTTATATCTTTGAAGCTACATATCTAGGATCATTAAGTTCGGTTTCTTTTATGAATTCAGAGACGGGGGAGTTAAAACTTCTATCTAATAGAATTTCTAGATTAAATTTTAATGATTGCCCTCCAGTCGTTGACATCGAAGGTAATTTTTATTATTTAGACTTAAATCAATTTATTTCTGGATATGGGCGAGAAGGAGATTCTGTGATTAAAATATTAGATGAAAATATCGAAAAAATATTAAGCACGGATTTAATTTTATTAAATGGAGAAATTTATTTTGTTGTAGATAAAAATCTCGTTAAAGCCTCATTTGAATAAATAAGGAATTCTGCTATAATTAAAAAGTTAAGATAATATTTACATAAATATATGAACATTAGTTTTACCAAAATTGGGAGAGTTTTATTTTATATTTTCGTTTTTTCATTACCTTTGTTTTATATTTCAAATTCTTTTGTTTCAATGGAATTTAATAAAACAATTTTCTTACTTCCTTTCTTAAGTATTATTGCTATTTTCACAATACTGGGAATCATCAAAGAAGGTAAGTTTAAAATGAGAGGCGGCTTTGTCTCTTTTGGAGTTATAGCTTTTCTTTTGATGGCTGGAATTTCTACTATATTTTTTTCCATCAATCCATCAAATAGTTTTTTAGGAGAAAGTGGAAGTGCTAATTCTTTGATTTCATATTTAATCTATGGAGGAATCTTCTTTTTGGGATCAATTTTAATAAAAGAAAAGGAGCACATTAAAAATGTGGGCTTGTTCTTGGCAGCTAGTATATCTATTTTGAATCTAGGTTTTCTGGGTAGAGTTTTAATTGGAGGAGATATTAATTTGCCTTTGAGTAGTATTAATATTCTTGCTTTATTAAATGTAATGGGAATTATAGCTCTTTTCTTTTTGTTTAGAGAAGAGAAGAATCCTACTGTGAAGGGACTTCTCAGTTTAGCTTTTTTTATTTTGGGAGCAGGACTTATTTTAATTAATTTTAATACAGCTTGGTTTATTTTAGCTATTGCTTCTTTCTTAATGTTTTGGACCCTTGTTCTTATGAATAGTTTTAAAAAGCAGAATTTAAGCTTGCTTTTAGTGACCATTATTTCTGTTGTCTTATTTTTATTTAACCCAACCCTTCCTTTTGATAAAGGGGAAGATGTCCAGGCATTAGGATTTAATGAAAGTCTACAAATTGCTCAACATTCGACCTTTTTAGGCGGAGGAATATCTAGTTTTGATGAAACTTTTTTACAATACAATCCTACAAAATTACAAAACGGAGTTTATTTTGAATCGTCAACAGTTGCTTTTACTTTGATTAACGACTTAGGAATTCTTGGAA
>JAQVBN010000052.1 GCA_028690275.1 Minisyncoccota bacterium
TCTACCACACCCTTCACATAGATGAGATAAATGACTTAAACAACCTTTATGCTCACATGGTTGACCATCATTATATTTTATGTTCATTGTAACTCCTTTCTTTAAATCGCTTACAAATATAAGTTTTATAATATTTCAACTTTTGCAACACAAGGAATTTTTTTTATGTTTATCAATCTTTATTTTAAATCTATTCATAATTTAACTCCTTTCATGACAGAATAAAGCTTTAAATCTTATACTAATCTTACCACTACATTATTATATGTCAACATTTATTTTAATATTTTATTGTCTAATTCAAGGACACCAAACAACACCCCACCCCATATAATACCTCACAAATTACTTTTTACTAAACCTTTTAAAACATCTATCGCATCAAAAGTTAATTCTTTACACCCCTCACTCATAATAAATCCATTAAATTTTACTTCGGACTTCTTTAACTGATCCTGTATCTGCTCCAACATTTTATAAATATCATTACTGTCTAAATTATCATTCACATTTATAATATAAATACCATTATTATCTCTCAATAAATCATCTAAGGTAATATTATTATACTCTGCAATAACAATTAATCGTGTTATATCAATGGTTTTTACTGTATCTCTTTTCTTCAAATCTAATAACCAATCACCGGGGATACCCATTGCTTTACCCCAATCGGCAAAATTTTTATATCCAGACCTTTCAAATAATTGATTAATTTTTTGACCTATATTCATTTGTCTCACTTCCTTTATTTTACTGCCACTTATTGTTGATATATTTTTGCCCATGATTTTTATCGTTTTGAGTAAAAGCCAATATCTCTTTTCTTTCTGTAGAAAAAATTAGTGAATTATTGTTTAACCATTCATCCAAACAATTTTCAATTTTACATAATCTCCATCGTTCAGGATAGTTTATAATATCCACTAAATTTTCTGATCCTTTTTTAATTTGTTTTAATAACCTATAATTTGTTTTTCGAAGAAGTTGTTCTAAAACATTATAACTTTCTTCTTTGATTAACTGATTCAATATTTCAATCTGTGAATTTAGATAAGATAAAGATTTAAAATTATAACCTTTACTCACCAGCCCGTTTTTAAGATATATTAATGATTTATATCTTCTCCACATTGTTTTTAAAACCATTTATAACCTCCTAGAACAACAGGTCTTTATACTGGTTAAACAAATCTTTAAGTACATGCCAGTATGCACTTTGCTTTTTACTTAAATCTTCTTTTGATTCTGGAATACCATAATTGAATCTAATGCAAATATCATCAAAATCTCTATCTGCAACCTCACTTTTTTCTTTATAAATGTCTGAACACATTTGTAACATACCTGAAAAATATAAACTAGAATAAGTTAGATATTTATTATCGCAGACATTTTGTATCTTTCTCATTCTTGAATTTAGTAGTGAAGGAGTAAAAATATCAAACTTATTCTTTCCTGGTGTACGAAAAACATATCTAGCATATTCACCAGTTTTATTGATTATAGATTTTCTAGGATCGGGGATTCTTGGATTATTGGTGATTTCACCATTGTTTTCTGTGTAAAATTCTTGCTCAAAGGTTTCTTTAATCAAATCTATTACACAATCAGGTACATTATATAATAACCTAAATTTACCATCATTTTGTCTAAGTGTGAGTGATTTTTCTTCTTCGTTAACATCATCTATTGTTAAATTTATAACCTCTTCCATAGTCCCTTCCTCAACAGTACGTCCACGAACCCCTATGAAAAGCAACCACAGGAGTAATTCATCTTGACTATTATAAAGAAGATTCGCATACTCTCTAACTTTTTCTCTTGGTATATACTTATTTAATAGTGCTTGGCGAGAGACAAACTTCTCAATATCAATATACTTTGCTCGATTTCCCATATGAGAAACGATTTTCTTACTTACACAAAAATCTATATAACTAACCAATATTGATTTATTCTTTCCTGCTCCACGTTTACTACTATTACGCAATGTAGCAAACATCTCATTTAGTTCGGGGATACTTAAATTATATACTTGTTTCCCAATTTGATCTTCATAGTTATCAAAATCACGAAGTACAAAAGCGTCACTCTCAGCCGTTCCTGTTGGTTTGGTGTCTAAATATTCCTGCTTAATTTCATTGTCTACTTTAAATTCTATTGCCATTTTTTACACCTCCATAAACAGTTTGTATAATTTATTCTTGGTAGGTTTACCGATTTTGTTTTCTTTGATAATACCTAAATCACGCCACATTGGATTATCAATGCTAAAGTCTATTGAATCTATTTTTTGTTTGAGAACCTTTTTCCAATCTTTATTATCTTTTAATATTGCACTTAATGCAATATATCCATAAAACATATTTAGATTGTTTATATAACTAGTTTTTTTAATTTCATACGGATTTACAATAAACTCATCGGAATAAACACCCATTAAGTAGTTTGTAAATTCCACAATCCAGTTAGCAATAGAATCACGATTCATAGCTGAATCTAATTGATCATCGTAGTTGTCTTTAATTGCTTCTGCTAGAATTGGTTTTGAAACTAATCCCCTATCCGATTTTACAAAAGCATCTGTATCTTTAGTTACATTAGCCAAATCTCCATGACTATCCATTATTTTATCTAAGACAAGATTTTCATTTTTTGAATAGTCTTTAATACTAATAACATCTTTTGGGATAGGCGTTTGGCGGTCTATTTGAACCATAAAATTATGAGCCTTAATTTCTGTAAAATTACTGATTTTAATCGGCCAAATAAACTGTAAATCAGGATTTTTACTTAAAGCAAGGGCGTTAGCTGCATTGCGGTGAGCGCCATCTAAAATATTCAAAATGCTACCTTCAAAAATAGTTAATATTTTAGTTTTAGGGTTATAATTAAATTTTTCTTCACCATTTTTTAAAATATTAAACTTTAAATCATCTGGAAATTGCTCTCCTTCAAGTATTCTATTTTCTATTTGTTCAACTTTTTTAGAATCAATACTGATTCCTATCTTTTTCTTTGTAACTTTCATCCCCCTTTGGGCATTGGGGTTATATATTAACATGTTTGCTTTATTTAATTTCTCAATATATTGAGCTGTTGCTGAAGTTTGATAATAACCTGGGAAAATTTCAGTAGTGTTTTTAAATATTAAAGGAAATATATTTTCATCTTCTTTTTCTTCTGAATAATTCTCCCAATTATTAATTTCAACATTTGTAAAGTAACTTTTATAATCACTTAATATCTCAATATTTTTTTCTTTTAAGGTTTTATTAAGAGCGAGACTGAAAAGAAATAAAAATCGAACATCGTCCTCAACATCACTTAATGTTTCTAAATCAAGATTTTCAGAAAAAACCCACGCAGGGCGAAGAGAATCTAAATTCCTTGATTTAAACTCATTCATTACGCCCTGTTTTGTGGTATTATCATACCCAAATTCGTGTATAATATTTTTTAGTTTTAACTTTAGTTGTTGTTCCTTATCTTTTAACATTAGTCATCAACACCTCCATAATACTTTCATATGTATTCATTATATTATCATTATATACAAGGTGTCAACATTTTATACATATATTAAATTTATTTTATTGATTTAACTTAATTTCTTTTCAGATGATAACTGTTCGCCCATATACCTATATTCACCAAAATACTCTATTTCTGCTTGTCTTCTTATTTTTACTGCAATATTAAAATTATCATAATAACCTAAATTAATCCTTTCCCCTTCTTTATCAATATAAGCGTACCACTTTTCATTACTTTTACTAAAACATACTCCTGTTACACCACTTGTATTATTAGATTTTAAACTCATATTCATACAATTCTGGCTTCTAGTGACTATTCTTAAAAATTCCTTTCTGTTATCATACCTGTTATGAAATTCATGATCTACTTCCATATCATCAGGGCAACTAGTAACTAAACGATGCATTGAAATTCTAATATCATCATGTGTTACAATATATCCATCTTTATCTTCAAACCAGCAATAATTCTTAATTAAACTATAATCATCAAGATCAAAATAAAACATTATATTAGTATTAGAAGTATAACCAATTCCAAACTTACTCGATAAATCATATGTATTGTATTTTTTAAATAATATTCTTGCATTATCTTTTCTCCAACAACCGCAAGATTTAGAAACGCATCTTATTAAGTTATCACCTTTAAATATTTTTAAACTATCCTCCCCTAAACAATCACATTGACACCACCACATCGAATGTCCATATTTATCATTCTCCGCTCTTTTGATAACTTTTAGTCTACCAAATTCCTTCCCAGTTAAATCTATAAACTTCCCCAATAAACAAAACCTCCTTTCTTATAATATTTATTTTATCATCCTAATCTAAATATATCCGTTCACCATCTGGAATTTCCCTAAAATTTATGTATTCTGCGTAATAACCCTCACCAAGCATCTCTAAATCTTTCTTCATAATTTCTTCTTTGTCTTTATCATACCCTACAAACCCCGTTGTCCGTCCAGTAAATAACGCCTTGAAACCCGCATTGACATAATACTTACCTTTTTTAATTACCCAACATTGTTGATTTGATTTTGACATGAAACAAATCCCTCCTCTATTTAATTTTTTACCAACTCCAATTTACTATAGAACACTTGTTCTATTAATTGTAATCCTTGTGGCAAATAAATACAATAAAAAATTTTTAGATATAAAATGTAAATAATAAGATGTGAAAATTCTGAACATTTTTATTATATTTATATAATATATCTTTTAATTCGATAAGT
>JAQVBN010000053.1 GCA_028690275.1 Minisyncoccota bacterium
AGATAATAATTCCTCCACCCCTTGGGGTGTTTGTTTCTTTTTCTTTATGAAATTTAGCAAAAACCTCAGCCTCTTTACCATCAATAGTTAGTTCGCTTACTTTCTTTTTCCAAAATTGTTTTTTGATTAAATATGGAATTAAAAAACGAGCGAAAATAAAAGAGATAATAGAACCTAAAGCGGTTAATCCTAAGAGTCTAATAGCATTATAAATTTCAATTGTCATGTTTTAATAAGAAAACGATTCTAATGTCCAATTTGTTAGATTTTTCATTTCTCCAAATCTATCATTAGAGTTTATAATTATATTTATAATTGTATCATTTAAGGGTGTTTTTGTCATTAAGATTAAGCAACCATTTGCTATTTCTGTGTACCCTGTCTTACCCCAAGTTTCATAAGGAATTTCTTTTAGCAAATTATTTGTGGTTGTTAAATGGTGTCTTATACCTTCTTCGCTCACTACCGTAAATTCTTTTTTAGAAAGAATGCTGGCTATAATAGGATAATTGTTAATTATTTCTGAAGCTAAAATAGTTAAATCTTTAGCGGATGAGGTGTTATAAGTTCCATTATCTTCGTCTAAACCACTTGGGTTCACAAAATGAGTACTTCTCATTTTTAATTTTTTTGCTTTTTCGTTCATTAAAATCATGAAATTATCACGGTTTAATTTAGAGGCTAAACATTCCGCAGCGTCATTGCTTGATTCAATAAGCATGATATAGAGAAGATCTTTTATGAGCACATGTTCCCCCAAGGTTAATCCTCCTGATGTCCCCCAAGCATTTAACATTTGCTCATCAACAAGAATTTCTGAATCTAAAGGATAGTTATCCATAACAACCACGGCAGTCATTAATTTTGTAAGTGAAGCAATGGCCGTTTTTTCTTCTAGATTTTTTTCGTAAAGAATTATTTTTTTATCTTCATTGAGCAAAACCGAAGAAGCAATATTTGCTTGTAGGTCAGGAGTATTGTTTCCTATAAAAATAGGTTTAAATAAGTTTATGTTTTCGTCTAAAAAAGAAACAACATCATTTTTTTGATAAGTTTCTGCTCTAGCATAACAAAAAAATCCTAAAAGTATGATAAAAAATAATATTGATAATGGTAAAAAATATTTATTCTTCATCCTCTGATATTTCTATACCTAATTCTTTTAATTGTTTTTTTGAAACGTTTGATGGAGAAGCCATCATTAAATCTTTATTATCTCCTGTTTTAGGAAAAGCAATTACTTCCCTAATAGATTCTTCGTTTAAAGCAACAGCAAAAAATCTATCAATTCCAGAAGCTATTCCTCCATGTGGTGGAATGCCGAATTCGAATGCATTATAGTAGTGTTTGAATTGTTTTTTAAGATCTTCATCTTCATGTCCCATTACTTCAAAACAAGCAGTTAAAGTTTCGATATCGTGAGTCCTTAAAGAACCTCCAGCAATTTCAAAACCATTTAAAACTAAATCGTATTGATGGGCTAAAATATCTTTTGGATTCTTTTTTATTTTATCAATATCAGTTTCTTGTGGTAAGGTGAAAGGATGATGACAAGCTCCCCATCTTTTATACTCTTCTTTCCATTCAAACATTGGAAAATCGGTTATCCAATAAAAAGCTAATTCATCTTTATCTTCTTTGTTCTTTCTCATATCTGGCTTATCAGTATTGTATTTTTCCATAGCTTCCTTAAAAGTCATTTTAGGAAAAGGGATTTGAGTGATATGTTTTTCTGGAAAAATTTCTTTTACTACCTTGATGTATATTTCTTCCATTAAGCTCATAACATCTTCTTCTGAGTCAGGAAAAGCCATCTCAATATCTAATTGAGTAAATTCGGCTTGTCTATCACCTCTTGGATCTTCATCTCTTAAACATCTTGCAATTTGAAAATATTTTTCATATCCAGCAGAAATGAGTAATTGTTTGTATTGTTGAGGACTTTGAGCTAAGCCGTAAAATTTTCCTTTGAAATTTCTTGAAGGAACGATAAATTCCCTAGCTCCTTCTACTGTAGATTTACTTAAAATAGGGGTTTCGATTTCTACAAACCCTTTTTCTTTTACGATATCTCTCATCAAACTAATTGTTTCGAATCTCTTTTTTAAATTTCTTTTTAAACGATCTCTTCTTAGGTCTAGATATCTATATTCCAATCTATTTTTTTCATTTATTTCGTAGCCATCATTATCGATTGGAAATGGCATTGTTTTAGCTTTTGAAATTATTTTAACTTCCTTAGCTTTAATTTCAATTAATCCAGTAGGAATTTCCGCATTTCTCATACTTTCAGGTCTTTCACTTACTTCCCCTAAAATTTCAATTATATATTCTGGTTTAATTTCTGAAACCAAAGAATACATTTTTTCATCCATTTTTGGGGTAAAAACAACTTGGGTTATCCCAGAAAAATCTCTCAAATCAATGAAGATAAGTTTTCCGTGAGATCTAATACTACCAACCCAACCCTTTAGAAGAACTTCTTCTCCTATCTTTTTAACAGTTTCAATATTTAATGTTCTTTTCATAAAATTATGCTTTAATAATATTTTTAATATTTCCAGTTTCCTTTAGATCTTTTTCAAAGTCCCCAATATTTTCTCTTATTTGGAATTCTTCTATTTCTGATTTTTGAGAAATTCCTTTTTCTGACTTTATTTTTCTTATCTCTTCCAAATATTTTATCATCACATCTCCTTTCTTTTCTATTTCTTCATTATTTAGATTATTGTCATATTCTGGAAAACGAGAAAGATGTATGCTGTCTATTTTTTCAGTTGTTCTAAAATAGGTTTGATAAATTTCTTCGGCGGTAAAAGGAATAATAGGAGCAAACATTTTCATTATCATCAAGAGGGCTTGATATAAAGTATATTTGGCCGATTCTTTTTCTTCATTATCTGGACCATATATTCTCCATTTAGATAATTCTAAATAATTATCGCAAAAACTATTCCAAAAGAATCGTTCTATAGTTGTTTTGGCTTGAGAGACATCTCTCTTTTTATACAAATCATTAACCTCTTTTATTATTTTATTTAATTTGATTAAAAAATATTTATCAAGAATGTATAAGTTCTCTGGCCTTACGTTGTTTAGATTTTTTGAAGTGAAACTCGCTGCATTTAAAATTTTTGTCATTAACTTAGTAGCATTCCTAAGTTCGTTTTCATCGTATTTAATATCTTTTCCCCATCCAGTATTTGTAGCCCAATATCTCAAAGCATCAGCTCCATATTTATCTATTATTGTTTTAGGTTCAACTATATTACCTTTAGATTTAGACATTTTTTCACCTTTTGGATCTAAAACAAATCCTGAAATTAAAACTTCTTTCCAAGGTATTTTATTGTCTATATATTCTGATCTTACTAAAGTGTAAAAAAGCCATGTGGAGATAATGTCGTGAGCTTGTGCTCTTAGGTTCATGGGGGTTAATTTTTGAGAAGTTAGGTTCTCTAAAATTTGAGGGGTTAAAGAACTTGTTGCCCAAGTATCCATAACATCTTTTTCTGGGATAAATTTTTCGCAACCACAAGAGCATTTTTTGTTTGGTTTTTGGTTTATAGGATCTACCGGTAAATCTTTCTCGTCTGCCAAAATAATCTCTCCGCAGTTTTCACAAAACCAAACAGGAAAAGGAATTCCAAAAAATCTTTGTCTTGAAATACACCAATCCCATTTAAGATTGTTGATCCAGTTTTCATATCTATGGATTAAATGTTCTGGACTCCATTTTATTTCTTTTCCCTTTCGAATAAATAATTCCTTATTCTCGAGAAGTTTAATAAACCATTGACTTGTTGATAGTATTTCAATTTCAGTTCCACATCTTTCGTGAATATTTACCAGGTGTTCAATTGCTTTTTCTTCAACAACCCTATTTTCTTCTTTTAGTTTTTTAACGATTTCTTCTCGCGCTTCTTTTGTTTTAAGTCCTTCAAGACCCTTAGCTAATTCTGTCATTGTTCCATCTTTCGAGATAGAAGTTTTTAAATCAAGGTTATGACTCATATACCATTCGATATCAGTTGTGTCTCCAAAAGTACAACACATTACAATTCCAGTACCTTTTTCTTTATCTACCTTTTCGTCAGCCATTATTTCTACTTCATCATTAAATATAGGAGTGATAACTTTTTTACCAATTAAATCTTTACACCTTTCATCTTCATTGTTTACAAAAATAGCAACACAAGAAGATAGGAGTTCTGGTCTTGTTGTGGCGATAGTTATTTCACCGCCTTCCTTTAAGTCAAAATTAATACTGTAAAAAACCGAAGGAATGTTTTTGTCTTCAAGTTCCGCCTGAGCTACAGCAGTAGCACATTGTGGACACCAAAGAATAGGAGTTTCTTTTTTATAAGCTAATCCTTTTTTAAATAGGTCGATAAAATATTTTTGCGAAACCTTTTGGCATTCATTATTTATAGTTGAATAAGCTAAGTCAAAATCGCAAGACATTCCAATATCTTTCCAATTCTGAATAAAACTAGGCCTTATTTCTTCTAAGGTTTTATTGCAAATTTCTACAAAATCATTTCTTTGCATTTTTTTAGAAGAAATGTTTTTTTCTTTCTCTACAAATCTTTCTGTAGCTAGTCCATTGTCATCTGTTCCAAAAGGAAAAATAATTTTCTTTCCATTCATTCTTTCAAAACGAACAACTACATCTTCATGAGTATAAGAAGAAGCGTGCCCTATGTGCATTTTTCCGCTAATTGTTGGTGGTGGAGTATCTACTGAATATATTTCTCCTTG
>JAQVBN010000054.1 GCA_028690275.1 Minisyncoccota bacterium
AGAGAAAGAAGTTAAAAAGTTTTTAAAATAAAAAATCCCCTAAAGGGGATTCTTTATTATTCTAAGATACAGCTTTCATTTAAATAACTCATCACTTCACATTTTTCATTTTGAGGAGACACGCACATAACATTCATTCCTTCGATAGTAATTGTGTTACCTTTCTCTAAACAATAATTTGAAGCTTTTTCTATTTTTTCTTCAGAGATTGTTTTTAAGTTATTTAATTTCTGAAGAGCTTCAGTGCTTAAATCAAGTTCTTCGAAATTAGTAATAATATCTTCTGGTGCCTTATTTTCTGTTAAAATCTTGAGAGCGTATTGTTCTAATTTTTCTTTATCTTCTTCGGATAAAGTATTTATCTCAGAGATTATTTCTGTAGGAGTTAATCCTATTTTTTCAGCATCTTCAGTAATTTTTTCAAGATCTAAATTATTGAAAATATTTTTTAAAGCTTCTGGGGCTTGTTCTTCAATTCTAAGAATAGTTTCTTCGTTTGTATTCTCTAGGAGAGATTTTATTTTATTCTCTAAGATATCTTGAGTTGTGATCTTTAAAGAAGTTTCAGTATAACTATTAATTATGTTATTTTGAGTTTCTTCAATATTAACAATGTTTTTAGAGTTAATAATATTTTTCAACTCTTCTAGTCGCTCTTCGTGTTCTATCATTTTTTCAGTAATACTATCAACAATTGTTTCAGTTTTTTCCTTAGAAACAGAATCAATTTTTTCTTTTATCTTTTCTATCGCGGTTTCGTATCCTTCAAGATATTTTTGGTAATTAGAACTGTTTGGATTTGTTTCGGCTATTTTTTCTATTTCTGCCAATTTTTCATCAGCAATTTGTAATCTCAATTCTACTTTTTGAGTAGCGTCAAAAGTTAAAAAGTCTTGAATTTGTCTTCCTAAATCTTTAAAGAAGTAGAAAGGATTACTAGGGAGTATATTTGAATTTGTTGAGGCGTTGGTGAAGTTGATTCCAATAAAACAAAAAGTGATTATAAACGTTAAAGTTATGATAAGTTTTTTATTCATATTTTTTAATTATTTTTAATTAATTCTTCTGCTTCGTTAGCAATTATTTTTGGCGAACCATCTTTTACATCTAATTTTCCTGTAACAAAAAGAACTTTATTTTCTGCAAATATTTCAGGAGATTTAGTGTATAAAGAAGGGAAGATAATAACTTCAATTTTTTCAGAAAGGTCTTGCATTTTAATAAACATCATTGGCTCTCCTTTTTTAGTTAATATTTTTTTAATTTCAGTTATAATTCCTCCAATACAAACGCTATCTCCTTGAGCCAAAGGATGTTCGTAGGGATTTCTTGTGGGGTCATTTTTTTCTTGAGTTAAATCGTTTACAATTTTTTTAATTCTAACAGTTCTTTGTTCTAAAAATCCTTTATAGCTTTGCAATGGATGCCCAGAAATATATAGACCTAAAAGTTCTTTTTCCCAATCAAGCTTGTCTTCTTTTGTGGCAATTGGGGCATCTTCTAAATTAATTTGACTAATTCCACTACTACCACCAAAAATATCAAACAATCCTGATTGTCCGCTTTCTTTTTGTTTTTGGTTTTCACGAGACCAGTCTAATATTTTTTCTAAATTATAGAGCAACTTATTTCTTTCTTCTAAGTTATCAAAAGAGCCAGCCTTTATTAATGACTCTAAAGTTTTTTTATTAATAACTTTTGGATCAACTCTTTCTAAAAAGTTTGGAATAGATTCATATGGTCCGTTAGCTTTTCTTTCGTCAATAATTTTTTCTACAAGATTATATCCTACATTTTTAATTGCTGATAAACCAAATCTAATTTTATGTTCATTTGGAACTACGCTGAAATTTGAAAAACTTTCGTTGATGTCAGGAGGAAGAACCTCAATTTTCATCTTTATACATTCATCAATAAAGATAGCTATTTTATCTAAATCTCCTTTTTCTGAAGTTAAAAGAGCGGACATGTATTCTACTGGGTAATGTGTTTTAAGATAAGCATTTTCGTAAGCGATGATAGCATAACAAGCAGCATGACTTTTATTAAAAGAATATCTTGCAAAAGGCTCAATCCAGTTCCAAACTTCTTGTCCGATTTCTTTTTTAGCACCATTACTTACCACACCATTGATAAATTTTTCTTTTTGCTCCATAAGTAAGCTTTCGATTTTCTTTCCAATAGCTTTTCTTAAAATATCGGCTTCTCCCAAAGTAAAGCCAGCAAATTCTTGAGCAATTCTCATAATTTGCTCTTGGTAAACAGGAATGCCGTAAGTTGTTTGTAGTATAGGCTCTAATTTAGGATGTAAGTATTTTGCGGTTGTTATTCCGTTTTTGGCATTAATGTATTGTGGAATATGAGACATTGGTCCCGGACGATAAAGGGCAACCATAGCAATAATATCTTCAATTTCAGTTGGTTTTAACTGTTTTAAGTATCTTCTCATTCCGTCGGATTCTAATTGGAAGATTCCAATACAATCTCCTCTTTGAAAAAGTTCATAAGTTTCTTTATCATCAAGTGGAATAGTATCAATATCTAGTTTTTCTCCACGAACAGCATATATTCTAAGTAAAGTGTCTTCAATAATCGTTAGATTCTTAATTCCCAAGAAATCCATTTTAAGCAAACCAATGCTTTCTATGTATCCACCTGAAAATTGAGTAATAATAGCATTTTCGTCTTGAGCTGGATGTTGCAAAGGAACACTTTCATCTAAGTCGTTAGCAGCAATCACAACTCCACATGCGTGAGTTGAGGCATGTCTTGCACAACCTTCTATCCTCAAAGCTAAATCAATTAATTTTTTAGCCTGAGGATCTTCGTTATATAAAGTTTCAAATTCGGTTATTTCTTCAATGGTTTTTGAAAGACTGTTTCCAGTAGGAATCATTTTTGATATTCGGTCACAGTAAGAATATGGATATCCTAGAGCTCTTCCCACATCTCTAATAGAAGCTTTTGCCGCCATTGTTCCAAAGGTAATAATTTGAGCTACTTTTTTTCTTCCATATTTTTCGGCTACATAATTAATAACCTCATCTCTTCTTTTATCAGTGAAATCTAAATCAATATCAGGAGGGGAAATTCTTTCTGGATTTAAAAATCTTTGGAAAAGTAAATTATATTTCAATGGATCTACGTTTGTTATATTAGATAGGTAGGCAACAATAGCTCCTCCAGCAGAACCTCTTCCTGGACCAACAACAATGAGATTGTTTTTTGCCCAATTTACAAAATCTTGAACAATTAGGAAGTAGGCCGAAAAACCAGAGCTATCGATAACTTTTAATTCGTATTCCAAACGATCAACAACTTCCTTTAGTTTTGGGTTTTTTATTTCTTCAATTTCTCTTTTTTCTTGAACAGCTTCTAAAACTTTTTTAAGTTCTTCTAAGTCTATTTCTTTTCCGTATTTTTTCTCTATTCCTGCAAAACAAATCTCTCTTAAATATTCTATAGCAGTTTTTCCATCAGGAACTTCAAAATATGGAAGTTTTGTTGTTCCTAGCTCTAGTTCTAAATTACAATCGTTAGCAATTATTTGAGTATTGTCGATAGCTTCGGGAACGTCCTTAAAGTCTTGCATCATTTCTTCTGCTGACTTTAAAGAAAAATCATCATTAAGCATAGAAGGACGATTTTTTTCATTAACATCTAATCCCATGTTAATAAGCATAAGAGTATCTTGTGCTTCGGCGTCATCTTTTCTAAGATAATGAGAGTCATTAGTAGCAACAAGGGGAATACCTAATTCTTTTCCTATTTTAATTAATCCTTGATTAGCAATTTCTTGTTCTGGGATATTAGGATGTCTTTGAAGTTCAAGGTAAAAATTACCTTTTCCAAAAATACTTTCGTATTCTTTGGCTTTTTCTTTGGCCACATCTAATTTTCCTTGAACGATGTTTTGAGGAATTTTTCCTTGAACACAGGCGGACAAACAAATCAAACCTTCGCTATATTTTTTTAACAACTCAACATCAACTCTTGGTTTGTAATAAAAACCATGTAAGTTTGCTTCGGTAACTAATTTAACTAAATTACTATATCCTTTTTGGTTTTTAGCTAAAAGAATTAAGTGATATCTTAATTTATCTTTCTGAGGATCTTTTCTTTCCATGCTTTCAGCAGCTTCATAGACCTCACATCCAATAATAGGCTTTATTCCAGCATCTTTAGCTTTTTTGTAAAACTCTATTGCTCCATAAAGAACTCCGTGATCGGTTATAGCAACAGAATCCATTTTTAATTCTTTGGCATAATCAAGAAGATCGTCAATTTTAGACAAACCATCCAAAAGAGAATAATGACTATGTACGTGTAAATGTGTGAATTGTTTCATATTTATGTCTTCATTCTATCTTAACTTTAAGGAAGTTTCAAGTCAAAAATATTGACAATTCATTATATATGTTTTATAAAGAAGAGGCCACGGAGGTGGAAAATGGAAATAAATATTAAAAAAGTTCTCGAGAGTTCTGAGAAAAGATTGCGCAGGGAAATTCCAGGCGCAGTGGCAACTGGAATTGGAGTTTTTGTAATCGTTTATCGCGATGATTTAGAAATTCTTGTCCGCACAAGAACAGAGACAGATTCTCTTTCCGGAGAAGATCTTTCAAAAAAGAAAGAGCTTCCTGGAGGAGCAGTAGACATTGCAGACTTTGAAAAAGAATATGATTCTGCTCCGGTAATTGCTGGCGCTAGAGAGCTTTTTGAAGAGACGGGACT
>JAQVBN010000055.1 GCA_028690275.1 Minisyncoccota bacterium
ATTTACTGAGATTAGAAAGTTCTGCCACTATCTTGGTGTTCTTTGCATCGTTGATATAGTTAGTTACTGAGATAACTATGACTCCAGAGAGGATACCTATGATGACGATGACTACAAGGAGCTCGATGAGGGTAAATGATTTAGTTTTCATTAAGATTATTTTATCAAATTGAAAGAATAATTACAACCTTTATTCAGCAATATTTCCTCCAACTATTTCTCCTTTTAATTCTTCTGTTTTATATTCTATTTTTGTTTGAGTCCATTCATCTTTTCCTCCAATATATGCCGAAGAGATCAAAAGCACTCCCCCTGGTGTTGCTATTTGTGGAGAAACCAATATTTGGAAGGAAACCTTAACTGAATCTTTACTATATCCAGATCCAGCAGGGATACTTCCTATTTCCCAAATAAGTTCACTTGTTTCTTCGTTGAAAGTAAGCCCCTTTTCTTCAAAGCTATCGTCTTTAATTAAAGTACCATTCTCAGGAATAATCGCTCTCATGGTCACTTCCCCAACATCATTAAAACTACTTAAAGCCTCCCAAGTAACAGTTACTTTTGTAGCTCTATTAATTTGAAGAGGATAAGGTCCGGAAGTTGATCCTTCATCTACATGTTGCCAAGCAACTAAATCTGTTTCAACTTTTGTAACAAATTCTTCTTTTGCTCCACCGACACTTACAATATTTTTAACCTTTTGACTTGATTGGGATAAAATACTTTGACTTAAATCGCTTTTAAGATCTACCCAAAACTCAATTGTTCCCACTCCATCAACATCTAAAAATTCTAAATCTGGAAAAGACTTACTTTCAAATAAAAGAGAATTATCACCCGAAGTATATTTGGCGGAAGGAGCGTTAACAGTATTTAAGTCAAACAAATTACCATCTAATTTGGAAACAAGAATTAAGTCTTGTAGTGGTTCTTCTCCTATATTTCTAAAAGATATTTCAAAATGCAAACTATCTCCTTTTTTAGCTATATAATCATAACTATTATTAACTTTTTGAGTAACATACAAAGTTGGAGAAACAACTTGAAGCCATTCAGTTATTTCTTTCAAAACAACAAACTCATTATTATCCCAAATACCTAACTTTACTGTAAAAGCTGATTGAGTGTCACTTGTCGTCATTCCAGAAATATCAATCTTTCCACTTTCATATTTATTTAAACTCATTATATCCCATTGCTTCTCATCTAAAGCTTTTGGATTAGAGTATAGAAATTCAAAATCTTCTGGATAATCAATAATGATTGATAAGTCTTCTAAAGAATAATCTACCTCTGAAGCATAATTTATACTAAAGGAAAAAGCCTTATCAATACTAGTTACTTTGGAAGGAAGATTGAAATCTAAATTAATAGGTACTGTTTTTATCGTACTTAAAAACTCTGTATTTACTTCATTTCGTGTATTTAAATCTTTTGGCTTAAAGCTCAAATTAGCTTTTGCAATTTTAAGAGCCCCTTCTTCTCCAAGCAATCTCGCGCTAAAAGAAAAAGTCCTCTCTTCTCCTGGATAGATATTTCCTCCCAATTTTTCTGAATTATATAGTACAATATCTTCATTATCTGTAATTGCTCCGCTAGGATATTCAAAAATTAATTCTGGCTCTTCAAGACGAATATTACCATTGTTTTTAAGTCGAACAACATATTCAATATTTTCTCCTACCGCAACCTCACTTGGTCCCAGTATCTCAAGCCTTAAAACTTCTTTAGAATAAGAAGTGCTTTGCCACCAATAAATACCTAAAGCTAAAACAATAATGGTGCCTATAATAATTTTAGTAAGGTTTTTGGTTTTCATTTTTTATATTTTTTTAATACCAATTATAAATGATATTTCATAAACTTTTAATTCTTTTTGAGATTCTAAATCGCTACTATCAGTATAATCATCAGCTAAAACTTCTTCTAAAATCATGTCTTTTGATTTTTGACTTAATTCTCCTCCTTCGCATTTTACCAAAATTCTATCATTTTTACTATATCTCAAATCTTTCCTCATTTGCTGAATGTTTCTAATAAGTTCTCTAACCACTCCTTCCTCTTCTAATTCCTTAGTCAATTCAAAATCAAGAGAAACTTCTTTTTCTATATCACCAACAAAAATATCTTTAACATTAATTTCATCTTTAATAATATCAATCAAATCTTCATTGATTTGTTTTTTAATAGTTGCCGATTTTAATGGTTGTCTCACCTTTACTCCTTTTTCAGTTCTTTCATTCAAAGCTAAATTCACAATTTCTCTTGCTTGGGTCATTTCTTCTTCTAAAGCAATATCTATCATTTCTTCGTCTGCTTCTGGAAAATCACACAAATGAACACTTTCTAAGTCTTGTTCATTTTTTAAACCTTGATATATTTTTTCAGAAGTGAAAGGAATAAACGGAGCCATAATTTTTGCTGACTCTTTAAGAATAAATCTTAGGGTTGTTGCCGCTTCATTAAACTCTAAATCAGACTCTGGTTTTTGAAATCTCCTTCTTGATCTTCTAATATACCAATTAGAAAATTCATCGATAAAATCAGTAAACAATCGAACGGCTTTGGTAAGCTCATAGGAATCCATATTCTCTACAATCTCTTTGTTGAAAGTAGTAAACCTAGATAAAATCCACCTATCTAAAATGTTGCTAGAAACAACTTCTTGTTCCTCTTTTTTATAAGTATTGTAAAAAGTAAAACAATTTTCAAAACTTAAAATTATCTTTCTCCACACTTCTTTAACTCTATCTTCCGAAAAACGATAATCGTCTCCAATGTTTGTTGAAGAAAGTAAAAAATATCTCAAAGCATCTGCTCCATATTTTTCAAAAATCTCAGAAACATCAGGATAGTTTTTTAACCGTTTACTTAGCTTCTTCCCATTCTTATCCAAAACAAGTCCACTGGTAATAACATTTTCAAAAGCAGGACAACCTTTTCCAAGCCCAATATCTTTTAAAGTTAAAGCTGAAGCTATTACATGTAATGTATAAAACCAACCTCTTGTTTGATCTAATCCTTCGGTAATAAAGTTAGCTGGAAAAGTTTTTTCAACCAATTCTTTGTTTTCAAAAGGATAATGCCACTCAGCATAAGGCATAGAACCAGATTCAAACCAACAATCAAAAACTTCAGGAGTTCTTTTCATTCTTCCGCCACACTCACACTTTAAATAAACATTATCTATTGCTGGTTTATGTAAATCAGTTGTGTCTCCTTCTATTTTTAATTTTTCTAATTCTTCAACACTTCCCACACAAATTAATTTTCCACAATCTTCACATTTCCATACTGGAATTGGAGCTCCCCAAAATCTATTTCTAGAAAAATCCCAATCCCTTGCCCCCTCAAGCCATTTTCCAAACCTTCCTTCTTTAATATGAGAAGGAACCCAATGAATCTTTTTATTGTTTTCAATTAATTGTTCCTTAATTTTAGTAACCATTAAATAATAGCTCTCCTTTGCGTAATATATTAAAGGAGAATCACATCTCCAACAAAATGGATAAGTATGATCTACCAACTCTTCTTTATATAAAACACCTCTTTCTTTGAGATCTTTAATGATCTCTTTATTAGCCTCAAAAACATTTTGTCCTTTATAGTCTTCTACAAAATCTACAAAATTACCAGATTCATCTACGGTATGAATAAAAGGAAGATCGTATGCCTTTCCAATATTGTGATCATCTTCTCCATACATCGTCGCAATATGAACTAAACCCGTACCATCTTCTGTTCCAACATAATCACCATTAACAACTTGATAAGCATTTTCTATTTTTTCGACATTCTTCTTTTTTAAATAATCAAAAACTGGCTCATATCTTAATCCTAAAAGATCCTTTCCTTTTAATTCTTTTTCTATTTTGTATTCCTCAGAAATAATTTCTAATCTCTTCTTTGCTAAAAGATACTTTTCTCCCTCTACTAAAATACAAACATAATCTTCTTCTTGGTTAACTGCTACTGCAACATTTTGAGGAAGAGTCCAAGGAGTTGTTGTCCAAATTAAAAGAAAAGTATTTTCTTCTTCTATTAATTTTAATTTAATATAAACTGATCTATCTTTAGTATCTTTATATCCCTGATTAACTTCAAAATTGGAAAGAGTAGTACTACATCTTGGACAGTATGGAGAAACTCGATAATCTTTTTTAACCAATCCTTGATCCCAAAGTTGTTTTAAAACCCACCAAACAGACTCAGTGTAATTTTTATCCATGGTCGAATAAGCATTAGAATAATCGGCCCATCTTCCAACCCTTTCTAAGGTTTTTTCGAAATCATCAACGCAAGCAAAAACAGAATTTCTACAACATTCATTAAATTTCTGAATTCCAAATTCTTCAATTTCTTTTTTGTTTTTAATTTCAAGTTCTTTTTCAATTAAGTTTTCAACTGGCAAACCATGACAATCCCAACCAACACGTCTTGGAACCTGAAAACCTTGCATTGTCTTATATCGCAAAACAGAATCCTTAATAGTATTCACTAAAATATGTCCGTAATGAGGTTTTCCAGTAGCAAAAGGAGGCCCATCATAAAAACTAAAAAAAGGAGAACCTTCTCTTGTTTGAACAGACTTCTCAAATAT
>JAQVBN010000001.1 GCA_028690275.1 Minisyncoccota bacterium
GAATGTTTTGGTGGAGCCAAGTGTATTGCTAATGCATACTTTAAAGATCCTTTTGCCCCAGATCCTCAATGTTGGAGATTGTTTAAAGAGCTTCCTAGCCAAGAAGAAAAGTTTGAGAAAGATAATAAAAAAGAAACAAGAATTTTTTAATCATGAAAACACTCGATATAAAAACAGGATTTCAATGCAATAATCAATGTCAATTTTGTATACAGGGAGATAAAAGAAATTTTAAAAAGACAAAAAGCACGGAAGAAATCAAGCAAATATTAAAACAAAATTGCGATAATTTCGGAAAATTAGTATTTACTGGAGGGGAAGTGACAATTAGGGAAGATATTTTAGAAATAGTAAAATATGCTAAAGACTTAGGGTATAAAATAATACAAATTCAAACCAACGGAAGAATGTTTTCTTATTTTGATTTTTGTAAAAAATTGATTGATGCAGGAGTTACAGAGTTCGGATTATCAATACATGGTTCGACTCCGGAAATTCATGATGGTTTAACTAGGGCGGTTGGAAGTTTTGAGCAAACACTTCAAGGTATTCTTAATTTAAAAAAATTACAACAACCTGTTTTAATTAATTCGGTTGTTACAAGAATTAATTATAAAGATGCTCCCAATATAGCAAGAATATTATCAGATATAGGTGTTAAAAGCTATCAATTTGCTTTTATGCATATTAATTCTATTATTTTAAATAATGATGAAACGATAGAAAAAATAGTTCCTAGATATAAAGAAATTAAGCCTTTTGTAGAAGAAGGGCTTCAAATAGGAATTGATGCCAATGTTAAATCAAGAGTAGAAACTATCCCATTTTGTATTTTACAAGAAAAATATTATAACAATATTTCACCGGATTATTTAAGAGAATCTTTTATTTATGAAGATGATAAATTAAAAGATTTTAGAAAAATGAAAAAAGACGGAGCTAAGTTAAAGGGGGAGAGATGTAGGGAGTGTAAATTTTTTGAACAATGTGAAGGGCCATGGAGCGATTATGTTAAGACTTTTGGCTTTGATGAATTTAAACCAATTAAATGAAAGAACTTGATATAAAATTAGGTTATAATTGTAATAATAATTGTTTGTTCTGTCTAAATAAAGATAAGAGAGGTTTTGGTTATGCAACAGAAGAATTAAAAAAACAAATAGAGATATCCGCCAATAATGGTTGTAAAAAATTGATTATTTCGGGTGGAGAACCTTTGATTTATAATAATTTTTTTGAGATTGTTAAATTTGCTAGAGAGAGGGGGATTCCTAATTATCAAATTCAAACAAACGGAAGAATGCTTTTTTATGGTGAAATGGTTGAAAGAATAAAAAGAATTTGCCCAAATGTTGATTTTTTAGTTTCTTTTCATTATCCAAATGCAGAAATGTATAAAAAATATTCTCAAGTAGATGGCTTTAATCAGGTTTTGGAGGGTTTGAAAAATCTTCAAAAGCATAGTTTAAAATTTACAACTAACACTGTTTTGTTCAAAGAAAATATTAAATTTTTAAATGAAATTTTAAGCACATTATCAAAAGTTGACTGCAAGTATAGTCAATTTAGATTTATTGATGGACACAATGTAGGTGATGATTTTTTTGATTTTGTTCCTAGAATGGAGGAAGCGGTATCGGAAATAAAAAAAGTGATTTTTAATTATCCTGAGTTAAAAATATATATTCATGAAATACCTGCTTGTGTTCTAGGAAGAGATTTGGAAGATTATATTACTTCTATGCCTAATATAGAAAGAGAAAACTTTAATTTAAAAAAAGAAGTTTTAACTTCTCCAGAAATTGTCAGACAACAATTTATTTATCCTAATTGTGATGGTTGTATGAATAAAATGAGGTGTTTAGGTGTTAGAAAAAGTTATTTGAAATTTTTTGACAAAAAAGAATTTAATCCTATTATTAGTAAATTAGAAAATTATGATTAAAGATTATATCGTTACTTATAGAAGTAGGGAACATTACGAAGTTTTGGGTTGGTTGAGAGCAGAATCTTTAGAAGATGCGAAAAGTATGGTTAATAATAAGTTTAAGGATCAAATTAAAAAATATGGAGTTGTGGATGCTATGATTGCAGAGTGGGGAAATTCTGACAATATTCATTTATAATATTTGCTAAATATTAATTAATGATTTATAATATATTTAATTTAGTGTTTATAAAATTATATGGCAAATAAATTACCAAAAATAAAAAAAGATCTAAATGATTTTTTAACTCAAGAAGAAGGAAGTATTGATAAAAAGAACGCTGCTAATTTAGCCATTACTGCAGTTGTTTTAGGCGCGGCTTTTTATGGAGCATCAGCCGATGCACATAATAGTTATTTGCTTAATGATGTTGATGCTGGCAAGCATTCTTCTTCCGATGGAACACATTCTGTACCCAATCATGCAAGCAATCTTTTGAACACAGAGGAAAGCGGTTTACATAATTCTCATACTTCTTGTCACGCAAGTCATTTTTCCTGTTCTCATAGTTCCCATGAATCTTGCCATGGTTCATGTCATGATGATCATAGTTCGTGTCATTGTTCTTGTGCTCATGGGTCTTCCACAGATTGTAATTGTCATTTTAGTACACCTGATTATGATAGTGGCTCTCCATATTGTGACTACAACGATCATAGTAATTGCCACTGTTCTTGTGATCATGGCTCTCATGAATCTTGCCATAGTTCATGTCATACTAACCATAGTAATTGTAGTCATTCTAATTCGGCAACATAACAATTGTAAAATAGCTCTCAATCCTTTATACTTGTAAGTAAGAATGTTTCACTTACAATGGCACATAACCGAAAGATGCAATCTTTGTTGTACTCATTGCTACAAAGAAGAGAAATTAATTAAAGAAGAGATATCTACCTCTCAAGTTTTTGAAATCTTAGGAAAGTATTACGACCAATTAGATGCTTGGAATTTTGATAAAAGTAATAACAAAATATCTTTAACGGGTGGAGAGCCTTTTATTCGAGAAGATATTTGGGATATTTTAGAAAATTGTTATCAACACAGAGAAAAGATTACCTATGGTTTTCTTTCTAATGGTACTTTAATTACCGAAGAAGTAGCTTCTAAATTAAAAGATCTTCATGTTGCATACGTTCAAGTTAGCTTGGAAGGATTACAAGAGATTAATGATCAGATTAGGGGTAGAGGTTCTTTTGAAAAAGCTATTCGAGGATTAAAGTTTTTAATTAAAAATAATATTTCTACTAGTATCTCTACAACCGTTACTACCAAAAATCTTAACGAAGTTCCTAAATTAATTAATCTTACCAAGGAACTTGGAGTTTCGGGAATAGGTATTAGAAGATTGGTTCCAATTGGAATGGGAAAAAAGATGGAAAATCTAATGATTACTCCACAACAGACCAGAGAGTTGTTTCAATATGTTTTGGGGAAGAATAAGAGAAATATTGGGGTTGGCTGCGAAAAAGGATTGTTCGCACAAGAAGGACGTAGTGTTGGAGGATTCTGTTGTACAGGATATAACACTCTTTCTGTCTTACCCAACGCCGATGTCTATCCCTGCAGAAGACTACCAATATTATCAGGCAATCTTCTTAAAGATAATTTTGAAGATATTTTAAAGAATAGCAAACCACTAAGAGAACTTAGGAATTTGAACAATATAAACAAAAAATGTCAGTCTTGTCCATATTTTAACGAATGTTTTGGTGGAGCCAAGTGTATTGCTAATGCATACTTTAAAGATCCTTTTGCCCCAGATCCTCAATGTTGGAGATTGTTTAAAGAGCTTCCTAGCCAAGAAGAAAAGTTTGAGAAAGATAATATATGATTAAAATAATTTTATTCGTTTTATTTCTATTTGTAGGTTTTATTTTTTTTAAAGAATTTAAGAATTACAAAAAAAAAGCTCTTCAGAGAGCGACAGATTCTTTCGAAAAAGGAGATATAGAAAAAACAGAAAAAATTTATAAAAATTTAATTAAGAAAAAATCTCCTGATTATATTCAAGCTATGGATAGATTGGGGAGGTTTTATTATTATAGAAAAAAATACAAAAAGGCGAAGAAGGTTTTTGAGGATTTGTATGAATTAAAACTTAAAAAAAATAATGCCACTTCAAGTGCCGTCAATTATTTATCTTTAATTGCCAACAAGCAGGGCGATTATGATTTGGCAATTGAGTATATAATAAGGTTTGAGGAATTAGGAACAGGAGATTTTATTTTAAAATCAAACGCTTCTTCAAGTAGTGCTTTTTTAATATTGTCGAGATGTTATTTAAAGAAAGGAGATATCGAAAAATCAGAAACATATCTTGAAAAATATTTTTCGATGCATGCTGAACAGATGGAGGCGGGGTTTAAACAACAAGGAGAGAATTTTTTAGAATTAGCCGAGTACGATAAGGCAAAAAAGTGTTTTGAAAAAATAAATAAGAAAAATTTAGTAAAAACAGAGCAAAGCGAACTGAGTCATCTTTTGTCAATGGCGCTTTTAGGGAAAAAAGACTACAAAAATATTTTAGAAATGGATAGAAATAATTCTTTTTTGATGGATAATAAAAGTAGTCTATTTTTTTCTATTTATAGCACGGCTATAGCTTACATAAAGACTGGAAAGTTTGAAGAGGCTAAAAAGAAATTAAATTTATGTTTTGAGTTGGTGGTGTTTATGGATTTGAATAATTTTTACAATTTTTACAATTTTAGTCTTTTAAGACATTATTCCTTGGGAATTTTAAATTCTTATGAAAAAAAATACAAAGAAGCAGAAGATTGTTTTAAAAGAAACATTGAAATAATAGAAAAAATTCCTGAGATAAGATATAAATATTTTATGGAAAAAATTAATATTATTTTTTTAAAGCTTTTATCTTTATATGAATTAGCCAGAATAAATTGGTCTAAAAAAGATCCTTCAAAAGCAAAACAATATATATTTCTAGCTATTAATTTAATTGAAGCATTAAAAATAGAAGAAAAGAAAATAATTGAGTTAAAAGAGGTTGGAAATGAGGGTTCTATTATAAAAAAAATTAATAATTTAAATTTAGAAATTAATGAAAAAACTTGATATTAAATTAGGTTATACTTGTAATAATTTGTGTAAATTTTGTATACAGGGCAATAAAAGAGATCTTAAGGACTCTCAAACAACAAGTGAGGTAAAGAAAACTTTATTAGAGAATAGTTTTAATTTTAAAGAAGTGGTTTTTACTGGTGGGGAGGTAACGATTAGAAATGATATTTTCGAATTGGTTAAATTTGCAAAAGAATGTGGATACAAAACAATAAGAATTCAAACTAACGGAAGAATTTTTTCATATTTTGATTTTTGTCAAAAAATAATTGATGCTGGAGCGAATGAATTCATGCCATCTATTCATGGTTCAACCCCAGAAATTCATGATGGTTTAACTAGGGCGGTTGGAAGTTTTGAGCAAACACTTCAAGGTATTCTTAATTTGAAAAAATTGCAACAAGGTGTTTTTATCAATACAGTGGTAACAAGAATCAATTACAAAGATATGCCTAATATTGCAAAAATGTTATCTGATATTAAAGTGAATAGTTACCAATTTGCTTTTATGCATATTAATTCTAGTATTCAAAAAGATATAAAATTAGTTGAAGAAATAGTTCCTAGATATAAAGAAATTAAGCCTTTTGTAGAAGAAGGGCTTCAAATAGGAATTGATGCTAACGTTAAATCAAAAGCAGAAGCTTTCCCTTTTTGTACATTAAATGAAAAATATCATGCTCATATTTCTGAAAATTATATGCCAAATGTTTTTATTTATGAAGATAAAAAACTTTCTAATTTTAATCAAATGAAAAAAGACGGAGCTAAGTTAAAGGGGGAGAGATGTAGGGAGTGTAAATTTTTTGAACGATGCGAAGGTCCATGGAGTGACTATCCTAGAATTTTTGGCTTTAATGAATTTAAACCAATTAAATGAAAATTTTAGATATAAAATTAGGTTATACTTGTAATAATTTGTGTAAATTTTGTATACAGGGCAATAAAAGAGATCTTTATGAGAATCAATCCAAGGAAGAGATTAAAAAAATAACTAAGCAAGGCTCTGGAAAATACGAAAGGATAGTTTTTACTGGTGGAGAGGTAACGATTAGAAATGATATTTTCGAATTGGTTAAATTTGCAAAAGAATGTGGATATAAAACAATAGCTATTCAAAGTAATGGTAGGATGTTTTCATATTTTGATTTTTGTCAGAAAATAATTGATGCGGGGGCTGATAATTTTACTTTAGCTATTCATGGTTCAACCCCAGAAATTCATGATGGTTTAACTAGGGCGGTTGGAAGTTTTGAGCAAACACTTCAAGGTATTCTTAATTTGAAGAAATTAAGACAAAAGATTTATACCAACACCGTTGTAACAAGAATTAATTACAAAGATATGCCTAATATTGCAAAAATGTTATCTGATATTAAAGTGAATAGTTACCAATTTGCTTTTATGCATATTAATTCTAGTATTCAAAAAGATATAAAATTAGTTGAAGAAATAGTTCCTAGATATAAAGAAATTAAGCCTTTTGTAGAAGAAGGGCTTCAAATAGGAATTGATGCTAACGTTAAATCAAAAGCAGAAGCTTTCCCTTTTTGTACATTAAATGAAAAATATCATGCTCATATTTCTGAAAATTATATGCCAAATGTTTTTATTTATGAAGATAAAAAACTTTCTAATTTTAATCAAATGAAAAAAGACGGAGCTAAGTTAAAGGGGGAGAGATGTAGGGAGTGTAAATTTTTTGAACGATGCGAAGGTCCATGGAGTGACTATCCTAGAATTTTTGGCTTTAATGAATTTAAAATAATTAAGAGATAATTATGTCATTTGATTTTTTTGAAATAATGTATTTGATCCCGATACTAATAGTGGGTTTTATATGTGTTTTTACTGATTTAAAAGAAAAAAAGATTTATAATAAGATTATTTTTTCAGGATTTTTTTATGGATTAATACTTTTTATTTACTTTTTATTTACTAATTATAATGAGACATATTTAATAAATATGTTGATTAATTTTTCTATTTCTGTTTTTGTTTCTTATGCTTTATGGTTTTTCAATTGTTGGTCAGCTGGAGATGCTAAGCTGTTTTCCTTGCTTTGTTTTCTTTTGCCATTAAGTTTTTATGAAAATACAAATTATTTGTTTTTTCCAAGTTTCAACATTTTAATTAATTTATTTATTCCTGTGATATTTTTTTTAAGTTTTTTAAGTACAATAAATATGTTTAAGAAAAATAATTTTAATATTAAATCTTTTATAAATTTATTAGTTGGCTATTTAAAAGCTTCTTTTATTTATATTTTTTTATTTTTAATTATTGGAAAGTTTTTTAAATTTTTTTTAATTGAAAATTATGTATTATTTCAAACCATTTATATAGTTTTTATGTTTATAACCGTAAGAGGGATGAATAAATTCTTTGAGAAACATTTCTTTTTGAATTATTTATTAATTTTTTTTACAATGGGATATAGTTTTTATTTAGTTTTTTCTGGAGAAGAAGAGTTAATTCAATTAGTTTTTTTTAGAGTGTATATATATTTAGGATCGGTCTTTTTAATAAGATCGTTAATAAATGACTATATTGATAAATGTGAAACAGAAGAAGTAACGAGAGAAGACATAAAAGAAGGAATGGTTGTAATTTTTGACAACAAAACAAATAGGATTAACGAAGATAATATAGAAGAAATGAGAGAAAAACCTGGGATAAAGTCTTATAAGGTTTTCCCTTTTTCTATTTTTATTTTTATTGCAGTTATGATTACAATTTTGCTTAAGGGCTCTCTTTTGTTTTTTATATTTTAATGTAAATAAAATCGCTATGGAATTTGATAAAATTAAAATAAATAAAAATAAGGTTGGTTTTTTTAGATTTAAAAAATTAAACGATTTTTATTTGCTAACAAATGATATTCATTATATTCAATTAGACGAAGAGGTTTTTAAAGATTTTTTAGAGGGAACATTAGACGAAGGTAGTATTTTTTTTAAGGAGTTGGCACAGAAAGGTTTTATAAAAAATATTATTTCGGTTAAAGAATTAGCTAAGGAATATAAGAAGAAAAATATTTTTTTATTTCAAAAAGGAATTTCCTTACATATTATTATAGTTACTAAAAGGTGTAATCATTGTTGTATTTATTGTCAGGCGGGAAGTCCAGAACTTCAAGATCCTGCATATGACATGACAGAGGAAACTGCAAGAAAAACGGTGGATTTAATTTTTCAAACACCTTCTTTGGATATTAAAATTGATTTTCAAGGAGGAGAACCTTTGGTTAATTGGGAGATTGTAAGGTTTATTATTGAATATGCAATTGAAAAAAATAAAGTTTTTAAAAAAAGATTAACTTTTAGTTTGATTACTAATTTAACTCTAATGACCGATGAGATATATCAATATTTATTAGATAAAAGGGTGGATATTTGCACTTCTCTTGATGGTCCAGAGCATGTTCACAATAAAAACAGGTTGTTTCCTGGGGGAAGCTATAGAGTGGTTGTTAATTGGATAGAAAAAATGAAATCAGATTCTCGGAATATAATTTCTGCCCTTCCAACACTTACTAGATATTCACTTAAACATATAAAAGAGGTTGTGGACGAGTATATAAAGCATGATTTTAAAATAATACACCTAAAACCTCTTAATTATTTTGGTCGTTCTTCTGGCAGTAGGGATGGTTTTGGTTATACTTCGGAAGAATTTATTTTTTCTTGGAAGGTTGGAATGGATTATATAATTTTAAAAAATAAAGAGGGTATTAATATTCAGGAAAGAATTGCTAAAATATTATTAAATAAGATCTTAAAAAATGAGGGATCTTCTTATATAGATTTAAGAAGTCCTTGCGGTCTAGGGATTGGAGTGTTGTCATATTCACACGATGGTTATATTTATGCTTGTGAGGGTGGAAGACTATTAGAAAATGATAACTTTATTTTAGGGAGCATAGATAACACTTATCAAGAAATTGTGAATAATCCTAAAAATAAAATCTTAATTCAATCTTCTATTTTGGAAAATTTTGCTTGTGATCAATGTGTTTATAAGCCATATTGTGGAGTTTGTCCTGTTTTAAATTACGCTTTATATAAAAATCTTTTTCCTAATATTAAAGCAACTGATAAATGTAATATTCACAGGGGAATGCTGGATTACCTTTTTTTAAAAATGAGAGAAAAAGAAATTTTAGCTATTTTTAAAAAATGGATTTAATTGTAAAATTTTTATAGTTGTGGTATAATTAATTAAATAAAATTATTAATAAAAAATAAATATGAAAAAGCAAAAAATATTAATTTTTTTACTATCAACAATTATTTTTTTCTCAACGTTTTTTATTGCTTATGGTTGGTTTGAGCCAACAACGAATATTCTAAGTGAATATGCAGCACCAATTAATACAACAGCTACTGCTCAAACTAAGGGGGGAAGTTTAATTGTTCCTATGATTTATGATTACGATAATGTTTCTTATTACATAGATCCAAGTAATATAAATAGTGGTAATTTGGCTGGTAAAATTATCTCTGACACTTCTATTTTGCAAACAGATCCCGATAAGACGTTAATTACAAAAGATTATGTGGATAATTTGTGTATTTTAGTCTTATATGCAACTACTTGTCCTAATGGATATTCTTCTTTGAGTGGAATTGCAAGTACTGGGGGTACATATAAGATGTGTTGTAGAGCTCAATAAAATGGAAACTAAAACAATAACAATAGATACAAATATATATTCTCTAAGGGCAGTATTAAGTACAGCTTATGTTTTTTTAAATGATTACTACTTTTTTTTAAATCAACCAGAAGAAGGAAAAATAAAAATCGATATAAAACCAAAAGAGGAGGGTACTAGTTTAGATAAAATAGAGGGGGAGTTTAATAATGAACTTATTAATGTTGGTTTGAGACAAAAAGTTTTTGAAGAAAATAGAAAGGTTAGGGAAATGATAGTTAATATTGCTCTTAATGGAATAGATAAGAACAGTGTTGTTGAAGAGAGGCCTTTTTGTCAAAATGATCCAGATGGTATTTCAAAGAGGTGGGAGGATAGTGTCTCCAATACGCACATAGCAATAGAAAAACCTAAAGGAGTTAATTTTTCTGCTAATTTTGTTAAAAATAAAGAAAAAAATGGAAATTAAATTTGATAAAAATATTTATAATAAAAAAGCTCTTGAAAACACAATTCAGGCCTACAAAGAATTGGCAAACATAGAATTTTCAGAAGTAGATAATTTTTATATTGTAGCAATGAGTAACGTAGATGAAGAGGTAAAAGATTTGATCGGGGATGAGTTTTGTAATTATTTGTTGTTTGAAACGGTAAAATGTCTTTAGATTTAAGTAAAATAAAAATAGATAAAGAAACGGTTGGTTTTTTTAGATTTAAAAAATTAAACAATTTTTTTTTACTAACAAATGATATTGCATATATTAAATTAAGCGAAAAAGATTTTAAAGATTTCCTTGAAGGAAAATTAGATAAAAATGGGGATAGTTTTAAAGAATTAGCAGAAAGAGGCTTTATTAAAAACTTTCTTCCTATAAATAAAATGGTTCGCATTTATCGTAAAAAAAGCGATTTTCTTTTTCGTAAAGGAACCTCTTTACATATAATAGTGGTTACAAAAAGATGCAATCATCTTTGTATATATTGTCAGGCGGGAAGTCCAGAGCTTCAAGATCCTGTATATGACATGACAGAGGAAACTGCAAGAAAAACAGTAGATTTAATTTTTCAAGGATCTAATCCTAATATAACTATTGAATTTCAAGGAGGAGAACCTTTAATAAATTGGAATGTTGTTAAATTTATTATTAATTATACGAGAGAAAAAGAAAAAAAGTCGAATAAAAAAGTTCATTTTGGAATTGCTACAAATTTATCTTTAATGACTGATGAAATTTGTAAATTTTTAGTTGATAATGATGTCGGCATTTCAACATCTCTCGATGGACCAGAACACATTCATAATAGAAATAGGCCATTTAATGATCCTAATGGAAGTTATCAAATAGTTGATAGATGGTTAAAAAAAATAAAAAATTATTTTAAAGAAAATAAGAAGAGGGGCGCTGGTGGAGCGCTACCCACACTTACCAAATACTCACTTGAACACATAGAAGAAATTGTTGATGAGTATGTTAGACAAGGAATAGCGTCGATACATTTTAGACAACTTAGTTATCTTGGAAAATCTGCAGGAAAAGAAAAAAAAGAAGAGTTTGGATATACAGCAGAAGAGTTTATCGCTGCATGGAAGAGGGGTATGGATTATATAATACAAAAGAATAAGGAAGGTTTTTTAATAACGGAGAGAATGGCAGTAACAATTTTAGCGAGAATTTTAAAAGATAGGTCAGTTTCTTATTTAGATTTTAGAAGTCCTTGTGGTTTAGGAATAGGAATGTTATCTTATTTTTATAATGGCAATATTTATTCTTGTGAGGTGGGAAGATTGTCTGGCGATGAAGTTTTTCTCTTGGGAACAGTTGATGATTCTTACGAAAATATTATGGAAAGGAAAAAAATGGAATCTTTCGTAGAAGCTTCTGTTTTAGATGCTAGTCCTTGTGATGAATGTGTTTATAAACCATATTGTGGGATTTGTCCAGCCTCTAATTATGCTTTATATGGAAATTTTACGCCAAACATAAAAATAACAGATAAGTGTAAAATTAGCGAAGCGCAAATAGATTATCTTTTTTTAAAAATGGAAGATGAAGAAGTTTTAAATATTTTTAACAAATGGCTAGAAAGATGTAAAAATAATTAACATCAATTATATGAATAATAAATTTCCAAAAATAAAAAAAAATATTAGTGATTTTTTAACCCAAGAAGAAGGAAGCATTGATAAAAAGAATGCTGCTAATTTAGCTATTACAGCAGTTGTTTTAGGAGCAGCTCTTTATGGGGTGACCGCTGATGCTCATAACAGTTTTTTGTTAAATGATGATCTTGTTGGCAAACATTCATCTTTTAATGGAACACATTCTGTTTTAAATCATACAAGTAATTTAATAAATGATATTAATCAAGGTAATCATAATTCTCACACTTCTGTACCTTGGAGTGATTGGAGTGATTGGAGTGATTGGGATAATTGGGATGACTGGAGTAATTGGAGCGATACTATTTCATGGAGTGATGCTTGGAGTGATTGGAGTAATACTTGGAGTGATTGGAGTAATTGGAGTGATTGGAGTGATGCTTATGTAGACTTATGGAGTGATGTCCATTGGGATAATGGAGATCATAATGTAACATGGGGAGATTATACTGATGGTTATAATGATTGGGGCTTTATTTATAGTGATCATGTAGATCAATATAGTGATGCAAATCCTACTTGGGTTGATCTTCATTCAGATAATGCCTATGATGATTGGTGGACTTTGTGGTAAGTATTATGATAAAGATAATTCTTTTTACACTCATCTTAATTATTGTTTTTATTGTTTTTAGAGATTTTAATTTTTTTTTAAAAGAAGTTGAAAAATTTATTATAAAAATTAAAAATTTTTTTAATAAAAAAAAAGAAGATAATTATGAAAAACATTATCTAGCGATTCTTAAAAATAAAAATAAAAATAATAATTTTACTCAAAACCTAAATAGATTATGTGAATTTTATATTTCGCAAGGCAGATACGAAGAAGCTGTTTTGATGTATGAAAAAATGTTGAGAAGAGGGGATTTGCAGTATAATATGTTTTGGAATTCTTTGGCAGGATTTGGATCTATAGCAGAAAAAAGAGGAGATTTTAATTTAGCTATAGAATATGTTAAAAAAGGAGAGGACATGAGAAAACATTTTTCCCACAAAGAATCTTCTGATTATTTTGAAAAAGTTTATTTTATTTTATCTAATTGTTATTTGAAAATAGGAGATAAAAAAAAATCTCTAGACTACTTAAGAAGCTTTCTTAAAAAAAATTTAGAAGAAAGATCTAGGTTAAAAATTTTTTTAAAGATGGGGGAAAATCTTTTGGAGTTTTTTGATTATAAAAATGCTAAAAAATATTTTGAAAGAAAAGAGCTTGAAGTGTTAAATAGTGACCAAAAAAATAAAAGAGATTATTTATTGTGTATGTCTTTACTTGGAATGAGAGATTATGATTCTATTTTAGAAATTGGAAAAAGAAAAGATTTTTTTCAAAGTGGTAGTGATCTTTTAATTTTAGGACTTTATAGCTTAGGCATATCAAATGTTAAGAAAAATTTTTTTAATGAGGCTGAAAAGTGTTTTAGTGTAATTTTCCCCATAACAACTTTTCGTTTAGATATTAAAGATTTTTATAAATTTTATTATTATAATTTATTATTATATTATGGGTTAGGGCTTCTTAATAATGTCAAAAAAGAATACGATAAGGCAGAAATAAATTTTCAAAAGATGTTAGAAATTATAGAAAGGATTCCTCCGATAAGATATCAATATTTTTTAGAAAGAACTAATATATATTTTTTTAAAATTTTAGCAAATTTTGAATTGATAAAAATAGAAAAAAATATCAAAAAAAAGAAAGAAAAAATTAAAATATTAAAATCTTTTTTAGATCAATTAACGACAGAAGAGAGGTCTTTAATAGGATTGAAAGAAATTGGAAATGAAGGTTCTATAATTAATAAGATTAATAATTATAAATAAATTTATGGAAAAATATTTTATTGTTATTTATAAGAGTAGAGAGCATTTTGAGGTTTTAGGGTGGGAAAAGGCTGTTACGAGTGAAGAAGCAAAAAAAAGATTTGAAACTGGCCATGCTTCTCAAATAGAAAAGTATAAAATTAAAGATGCTGTAATTGCTGAATGGAAAGAGCCGGAAGACATTCAATTTTAGTTATTATGGCAAAAACAAGTGTTATAAAAACAGGTTTTCAGTGTAATAATAATTGCATTTTTTGCATACAAGACAATAGCAGATATACAAAAAAGACACAATCGACCGAAGAAGTTAAAAAAATATTAAAAGAAAATGTTAAGACATCAAAAGAAATTGTTTTGACTGGTGGAGAAGTAACGATTAGAGGTGATATTTTTGAATTGGTTAAATTTGCAAAAGAATGTGGATATGAAAGTATCCAAGTTCAGTCAAATGGAAGAATGTTTTCTTACATGGATTTTTGTGAAAAATTAATTAATGTTGGAGCTAATGAATTTGGAATTTCTATTCATGGTTCGACTTCAGAAATTCATGATAAATTAATAAGGGTGGAGGGCGGTTTTAAACAAGTTTATAAGGGGTTAAATAATTTAAAAGAATTAAAACAAAAAATATGTACCAACACGGTTGTTACAAAAATAAATTATAAGGATTTGCCTAACATTACTAAGATATTAATTGATTTTAATGTTTTTGAACATAATTTTACTTTTTTATATTTAAATTTTAATATTATGAAAGATAAAAAATTAATTGAAGAAATTGCTCCCAAGTATGTTGATGTCAGGAAATATATTGAAAAATGTCTTAGAATGGGGATAGAAGCTAAGATAAAGATAAGAACAGAGGCTTTCCCTTTTTGTGTATTGGGAAAAAAATATCATCATTTTATTAAAGCTTTATGTGTTCCAGATAATATAGTTTATGAAAATGATATCATTTTTGATTTTAAGGGAAAAAATATAAAAAGTGATATAGGCAAAAAAAAATTTGAAAAATGCAAACAGTGTAAATTTTATGATGTTTGTGAGGGGCCATGGATAAGTTATGGTAAGATTTTTGGAGAAGAAGAATTTAAACCAATAAATTAAAATTATGAATAAAAAAAACAATACCACTATTGATATAAAAACAGGTTTTCAGTGTAATAATAATTGTAAGTTTTGTGCACAAGGGAATCAACGTAATTTTAGGAATAATTTTTCGACAGAACAAATCAAAAAAATATTAATTGAGAATAAGACAATCTTTGATAATGTTGTTTTAACTGGAGGGGAGATTACTATTAGAAGTGATTTTTTAGAGTTGGTTAAATTTGCAAAAAATTGTAACTATAAAAATATATTTATTCAATCAAATGGAAGAATGTTTTCTTATGTTGATCTTTGTGAAAAAGTTGCTGAGATTGGAGTTAATAATTTTTATTTATCCTTGCATGGTTCAACTCCAGAAATTCATGATGGGCTAACTAGAGTGGCTGGAAGTTTTGAGCAAACCATAAAAGGGATTAAAAATTTAATAAATCTCGGACAAAAAGTTTCTACAAATACAGTCGTTACAAAAATAAATTACATGGATATGCCAAATGTGGCCGAATTGTTATCAAAATTAAATGTTTTTAGTTTTCAGTTTTCTTTTATGGATATAAATTCAGTTATTGAAAAGAATAAAGAGGAAATAGATATTATAGTTCCTAGATATAAGGATGTTAAAGAAAGTGTTGAAAAAGGATTACAGATTGGATTGGATTTTAATTCTAAATGTAAAACAGAATCTTTTCCATTTTGTAGTTTATCAAGGAAATATTATGATTGCATTCCTTTCAAAAGAATGGAAGATTATTTTGTTAGAGATGGAGAGAGAACGCAAAACATGACAGAAATTAGAAAGAATAAATTAAAAAAACAAGGTGAAAAATGCAAACAGTGTAAATTTTATGATGTTTGTGAGGGGCCATGGAGTAATTATGTCAATATTTTTGGATTCGATGAGTTCAATCCAATAATATAATTATTCTATATGAACCTTGTCTTCAAAACTTTCTAATCTTTTTGATGTTGATGGATACTCTCTAATTCTAGGGAGTATTTTTTTAGCCGCTTCTTTTGCTTTTTCAACCATTTTTATATCTTTTAAAGCGTCCATGATATAATCAGAAAAGCCCCATTGTTTAACGCCTAAAAAATCTCCAGGACCTCTTAATTTTAAATCTATTTCAGAAAGTTTAAATCCCGAAGAATACTTTTCCATAGCTTTTAACCTTTCAATAGTTTTTCGATTATTTAAGTCAGTACTTAAAAAACAATAGGATTGCTTATCAGATCTTCCCACACGACCCCTAAATTGATGTAATTGTGATAGTCCGAACCTATCAGCTCCTTCAATTAAGATAACAGTGGCATCCGGAATATCTATACCAACCTCAATAACAGAAGTAGAGACTAGAATCTGAAATTTTTTCTTTTTAAAGTTTTTCATAATTTCGTCTTTTTCTTTGATTTTCATTTTTCCGTGGAGCATTTCAATTTTAAAATCAGGGAACATTTCTTTTAGTTTTTCGTATTCGTCTTTTACATTTTTTAATTCTAATGTAGAAGATTCATCTTCTTCTATACGGGGACAGATAACAAAACATTGATTTCCTTTTATCAATTCTTTTTCAATAAAATGATAAGTTTTTTCTCTTTCGATTGGAAGAATAATACTTGTTTTAACTTCTTTTCTTCCTTTAGGCATTTTGTCTATTATAGATAAATCTAAATCGCCCCAAATAGTTAAAGCTAAACTTCTTGGAATAGGGGTAGCTGTCATAGATAGAAGATGGGGAACTTTATCATTATTTTCAAGACATAATTGTTTTCTTTGCTTGACTCCGAACCTGTGTTGCTCGTCAATAACAACGAGTCCGAGATTTTTAAAAAGAACCTTAGGTTTTTTATCTTTTTCTTTTTTGACGATTAAAGCTTGAGTTCCAATTAAAACATCTATTTCTCCTTCCATACATTTTTTTAAAAGTTTTTCTCTACTAATTTCAATAGTTTCATTTTTAAGTTTGTAGGAATAGTATTTATCTTCTTTTCCTGTTAAAAGACCAACATTTACACGAAATTTTTTCAACATGTCGAAAATGGTTTTAAAATGCTGTTTGGCTAATATTTCGGTGGGAGCCATAATTACCACTTGAGTTTTGTTGCGGATGGCATTTAAAGCAACGCTGCCAGCCACTACGGTCTTTCCTGAGCCAACATCTCCCTGGATTAGTCTATTCATTGGGTGGGGGATGTTTAAGTCCTTTAAAATCTCTTTTATGACTCTTTTTTGAGCGGTTGTTAGCTTGTATGGAAGAGAACTTTCAAGTCTTTCGAGAACGTCTTCTTTTATTTCCATCTTTTGGGCTTTTTCGTTCTTCATTTCGTACTTCTTCTTTAAAGAAAAAAGAGAAATTAAGAAAAGTTGCTCAAAAACAAATCGTTCTTTTGCTCTTTGAGCACTTTCCATTGTTTTTGGAAAATGTATTTGTTCAAAAGCTTCTTTGAAGGACATTAAATTGTTTTCACGAATAACTTCTTCTGGTAATGTTTCTGGAAGTTTATTTTTAAAAGAATCAACAAGTGGCTTTAAAAGAAAGCGAATATATTTAGAAGAGAGACCTCTAGTTTCTTTATAAACAGGCATTATTTCTCGAAGATGAGTTAGCTCTTCTTTGTTTGTTTTTTCATAGACAGTGGGGGAAAAATAAACGGAAGTTCCTTTGAATCTTAATTTTCCAGCAATAATAATTTCTTCTCCTTTTTGAAAGTTTTGTTTTAAAAAGCTTTGATTAAAGAAGATAACCTCAACTGAGGCAGAGTCGTCAGAAAGAAGAAGTGTTAGGATAGACATCTTTTTTTTAAAAGAGCGAGATTCGTTTATTTCTGTAATTTTACCCTTGAGAACAGCATTTTCATTTAGTTTAAGATTTCTTATTTTTGTTATTTGTGAGAAATCTTCATAGTGTTCAGGAAAATAAAAGAGTAAATCACCCAAAGTGTTTATTTTTATTCTTTTTAGCTTTTTAGCTTGTTTCTCTCCAATGTATTTTATATTTTCTATGGGAGTAGAAAAATTCATGTGCGCCCAACAAGATTCGAACTTGTAACCTCTGGATCCGCAATCCAGTGCTCTATCCAATTGAGCTATGAGCGCTTTTCTTTATGATATATAATAATAGGGCAAAAAGCAACAAAAACTTGCTTTTTATTCAATTTTATATAATTATATAATAGTAACTTATATTGGAGAGGTGCCAGAGCGGTCGATTGGGGCACCCTGCTAAGGTGTTAACTGTGAAAACGGTTCGAGGGTTCGAATCCCTCCCTCTCCGCCAAATTATCATAGGATATATCAATGCATAATATTGATTAAGAGAATATGTGTAATTATTATTTAGATATTTTTTAAATAAAAGATTTTGATTTATTCGCTAATTAATATAGTGATAAATTATCAAATTACATGATTTTAAAAATTAAAAATCTCCCGGTTAAAATCTTAATAGTTGGTGTTATTAAAAAGGGATATTCAATATTGATGAGAAATAAATTTCCAGGAGCGGGGCCATATATCGAAACATGGTATTCTTTTAGTGCAGATTTTGTTTCCGGAAAAGAGCCTTCTATTGTTTTTAAGGAATATATAAAGGATTTTATTGGTATTGATATCCTACCAATAAAATATTTATTTTGGGATACAGAAGTTAAGAAAGATTATGATGGGGTTAAAAAACAATTTATTTATTTAAACATAGAGTTTAAATATATTTCTGGAAATATTTTAGTTCCTAAAGATCTTAAAGGAATCGAATGGGTTTCTTTAAAGAAACTTTCCAGCCTAGATATTGTTCCCCCCTTTGTTGTTTTATTTAAAAAACTTAAATATTTAAAATAATATGAAATTATTTTTAACCTCAACTGGATTAGAAAACAAAGATATATCTCGTAATTTCGAAATGATGTTTTTGCCAAAAGAGCCAAAAGATTTGTCTTTTTTGGTTGTGTCGATTCAAGATTCCGAACAAGATGCTTTTTATCTAGGAAAGACTTTGAGTGAAATAAAAAATACAGGCGCTGTAGATATTGATGTCTTTAAACTAAGAAATGAAAAGTTTGTTACCAATAAAGAATACGATGTTGTTTTTGTTTGTGGTGGAAACACTTTTGATTATTTAGATAGAATAAGAAAAATCGGATTAGCTGATTATTTATTATCTTTTTCAAAAAAAGAAGAAAGTGTTTATGTTGGAGTTAGTGCGGGTAGTATTGTTGCCGGACCAGATATATCTATTGCTGGCTGGGGAAAAGAAGGCGATAAAAACGATATTGGTTTAAAGGATTTGAGAGGGTTAGGTTTGATTGATTTTTTAATCTATCCTCATTATAGGGAAGATTTGAAAGAAGAAGTGGATGGTTTTAGAAAAAAGACTGGACATAAAATCATTGAATTAAAAGATGACCAGGCCTTTGTGGTAAATTATTCTAAAGCAGGAAAAGGTGTTTTGGGTTGGTATTATATAAACAAAGAATTATAAATGGAGAGGTGCCAGAGTGGCTGAACGGGATAGTTTCGAAAACTATTATAGGGAAACCTATCGTGGGTTCAAATCCCACTCTCTCCGCTGATTTTTAATCTGTTAAAGACTCTTTCTTTTCCCATAACTTGTATAATTGAATATAGGTCGGGAGTTTGAGTTTTTCCTGTTAATAGAACCCTAAATATTTTTGCAACATCGGCAACGTTTCCTTTGTAATTTTCAGGACTTTCTTTGTATTTTTTCATATCTTCTGCAAAACCATTTTCTTTTCCAATTTCTTTTATCTTTTCAAACCATTCTTCTCTATTATCTTTTTCGTTATAAGAATTAAGGAAAGACTTAATAATAGGATCAATGTTGTCTATTCCCCAAAGAAGTTCTTTTATTTCTTCTTTATTAATAGAAAAATCTTCATCAAAGAAGTATTCAATTTCTGCTTTAACATTTGACCATTTTGAAATATCTTTTCTAGCTTTGGTGTTATTGCCTCTTTCTATGCCTAATATTTTTTTGACATAATCTGAATGTTTTTCTATTTTTTCAGCAAAAGGAAGATCATATTTTTTTGCCCAGTTTAGAGTTTCGTTATAAACTTCTTCGGCGGTATATTTAGAAATAATTTCCTTACTTATATTATCAAGTTTAACAAAATCAAATAGGGGACCATTAGAGCTAGCTAATTTTTTCAAAGTAAGCACAAATTCTTTATTATCTTTATCAGGGTTTTGTTTTCTCCAGTCTTCAAAATTAGAGTTTGCTAGATTTAAAAGGTATTCAATAATAGCATTTTTTGGATAACCTTGTTCTTTAAAGAAATCAACATTAGCTTCTGGATCTTTTCTTTTGCTTAATTTTCTTTTTGAAGAACCTTCCATTTTTTGAATTGGAAAAATATGTCCATATTTTGGAGCTTTCCATTCCATAGCTCTGAATAGTTGTAAGTGGAGAGGCAGTGAAGAAAGCCATTCATTTCCACGAACAACATGAGTAGTTCTCATTAAGTGGTCGTCAACGATATGAGCCATATGATAAGTAGGGAGGCCGTCGGATTTCATAATAACGATATCTTGATCATTTTCTGATAATTCTTTTTTTCCTAGCAAAACATCTTCAATAAGGATTTTATTTTCAAAATTTCCGTTAGATTTAAACCTAATAACAAATGGTTTCTTTTGCTCTAAAGCTTCCAAAACTTCTTCTTCTGATTTATTGCGCCAGATAGCCCATTTGCTGTAGTATCCTGGTCTTATTCCTTCTTCCTCTTGCTTTTTATGCATTTCTTCAAGTTCTTCGCTAGTTGAGAAACAAGGGTAAGCCAATCCTTTTTCTAAAAGGTGTTTAATGTAGGCTTTGTATATATTAGCACGTTCACTTTGTTTGTATGGTCCATATTTACCAACCTCTTCTCCTGAAGCATTTTCTCCTTCATCAGTTTTGATATTGTAATAGTCAAGGGATTTTGTGATTAACTTGGAAGCTCCTTCAACTTCTCTTTTTTTATCAGTATCTTCAATTCTTAAAAAAAATATTCCATCAGTTTGATGAGCCAACCTTTCAGAAATTAAAGCCGTATAAAGACTTCCTATGTGCATAAATCCTGTAGGGCTTGGAGCAATACGAGTAACCATAGCTCCTTCTTTTAACTTTCTTTGAGGGTATTTT
>JAQVBN010000056.1 GCA_028690275.1 Minisyncoccota bacterium
ACTGAGAAACAAAGATGGAGAGTTGAAGATGAGATTAAGAAATTAAAAGAAAAAAGAGTGAAAATGAAAGAAGACTACAACAAATTAGCTACCGAAAAAGAGGAAATAGAAAATAAAATTAAAAAAATAGAAGAGCAAATTATATGAAAAAACCGTCTACGTTTTCAAAAGTTATGATTAGGCTATTCTGGGCTTTAATATTTATAGCTTTAATTTTAGCAATCGCTTCATTAATTAGATTAATAATTTTATAAAGATATGTTTGAACAAGATTTTATTGATAATCAAAAAAATAAATTAGAGAAAGAAAAAGAAGAACTAGAAAAGAATCTTTCTGATTTTGCTTCAAAAGAAAGTAAAGATAATTGGGAAACAAAATATCCTGATATTGCTCCGGACGAAAGAGATCCAGAAGATTCAGCGGATGAAGTTGAGGAATATGTAGATCTTTTACCTCAAGAATATACTTTAGAAATAAAACTAAAGAATGTTAATGATGCCTTGGAAAAAATAAAAGAAGGAACTTATGGAATTTGTGAGAATTGTAAAAGACCAATATCTCAAGAAAGACTTGAAGCTAATCCTTCAGCTAAAAAATGCATCGAGTGTATTGAATTATAAAAAAAGAACAGCCCTTCAAAGGCTGTTTTTTAATAAGAAACTTTTGCTCCTATTCTATAATTTGCAAGTGGATTAGTAGTACCTCTTACATCAAAGTGTAAGTGAGAACCATCTCCTCCAAGAGAAATAACAAGACCGGTATTTCCCATATATCCTATTATTTCTCCTTGAGCGACTTTTTCTCCTGGAGTAACTGTCCAGTAAGATAGATGTCCATAATAAGTTACAACTCCATTTGGATGCAAAATGGTAACATAATTACCAGATGGCCAAGCATATTTAGCTTTTTGAACAGTTCCAGCAGCAGCTGCAACGATAGGAGTTCCTTTTGAATTAGCAATATCTATTGCATTGTAATAATGTAAGCCATTAGTGATTATTCCCACAGTTGGACTTATAAAGTAATTAGAAGCAATTGTCACATAACCACTTTGAGTAGTGGTTGTTATTTTTGGCATAACACCATTTGGAACAAGTAAGATGTCACCTATATAAATGTCATTAGTGTCAGCAAGATCATTGAAAGCAATAATTTCCTCTGCTGTTGATTGATATTTTTTCGCAATAGAGGAAATGGTATCTCCTTTTTCAACCATATGGAGAAGCCCTTCGGTTGGAAGTATAACTAGTTTTTGATTAGGTTTAATAACTGTATTTTTACTAATTTCATTGGCAAGTAATATCGTTGCAACAGAAATATTATATTTTTCAGCAATACTCGAGATGGTTTCTCCTTCCTTTACAGTGTGATAGATAATATCTTTCTTTAATTCTGATTCATTGCTTTCTTTGAATTTTGATCCCAAAGTTATACTATTAGCAAATAAGGTAGAATTAGCAGAAGCTAAGGTGATTCCATTTTCAATATTCATACTCTCTACCGTTGTTATTACTTCTGGCTCTAAGCTAACAAAAGTTTGCTCAGGAGAGGTGATAGTTTCTTTGCTGTTTAAATTAAAAACAACAAAATTAACAATAACTAGTATTGCTAAGACAAATAATATTCTTTTTTTATGGAAAAATTTATACATTTTTCCTTTTATTTTTTGACCCCTTTTGAAGGAGGGCAAATCTTCTTTAGTATTAATATATTCGTTACTTACTAATAATTAATATATAATAATTTTAGCAGTTTTTGTGGCCAAAAGTCAAGTTGAAAGTTAGTTTTTTACGCCTATTTATGCTATAGTCTAATCGATGAGTAACTTAGAAGACGTTAAAAATATTTTACAAAAATATAAAATTCATCCTAAAAAAACTTTGGGACAGAATTTTTTAATTGATCAAAATATTATTGATAAAATTATTAAAAGTGCCGAAATTAAAAAAGACGATTATCTTTTAGAAATAGGTCCTGGATTAGGATTAATTACCAAAGAACTTGATAAGTATTCTCAAAATGTTTTGGCAATTGAAAAGGATACGCTTTTTACAAAAATTTTAAAAGGTTTTGGATTTAAAAACACGGAAGTAATTGAAGATGATATTTTAAATTATATTAAAAAGAATAACATCGAGGATAAAAAAATAATTGCTAATATTCCCTATTATTTAACTTCTAATTTAATTCGAAACTTACTCGAAAGTTCTAATCAGCCAAAAGATATTTTTCTTGTAATGCAAAAAGAGGTGGCTAAAAGAATTTGTGACAAACAAGGGAACATTCTTTCGATAGCAGTTAAGTATTATGCTAGTCCTAAAATTTGTTTTTATATTTCTAAAAACTCTTTTTGGCCTAGTCCTAAAATAGATAGTGCTTTGATTAGGATAACTCCGAATAGAAAATATCAAGAAGGGGATAAATTCTTTTTTAAAATCATTAAAGCTGGTTTTTCTTCTCCAAGAAAAAAAATGATAAATAATTTACAAGCTTTAAAGATCGAAAAACAAATTTTAGAAAAAGCTTTTAATGACAATAATATTTCTATTACTGCTAGGGCCGAAGAATTATCTCTCGAGGAGTGGATAAAGTTAAAAAATGCATTAAATTGATAAATATATTTAATTAAGTTATAATCTTAATAATGAATTTTTATATTAAATCTTTATTTGTATTATTGTGTTGTTTGTTTTGGGGAAGTTTTTGTTATGCCTACTCTAGCACAACTACTACTTATTGGTGCAATGGAGGTTGTGGTGGAGAAATAGTTTATCAAACCTGTCATTCTTCTCAAAGTTCTTGTTGTTCGAGTGATGATGACGAGGGAGAAGAATCAACTTGTGAAGAAGGTGAAATGACGACTACTTGTGGAAGTATTATTCCAACAGGAGTTAAAGCAGCTCCTTGGCAGAAATGTGTTGGGGGAGACCAGTCTAAAGGAACTTGGTCTTATTGTGGAGATTCTGGAGACTTTTCTCATGGAAATAAGTTTTATTTTGTTTGCAGTGGAGAGTGTTTATATAATGTAGATGATGTTAGGTATTATGATAATCCGACTTATCCTAAAAATCCAGAAACAACAATTGATAAGTCAGAAGATTATCCAGAAACTTGCTCTGAAGAAGATTTAGAGAAGGATGATTACGATTGTATAGAGCCTAGTGAATCTTCTAGTGAAGTTTTATTACCCTTAAAAATAGATTGGGACGAAGATCTTAACTGGATGTCATCAACAGTTCCAACAGTATCACAATTCGTTTCAGATTTATCCTATATTCCAGTTTATGAAGAAAAAAGTGTTTTTGGTCCTCAGTCGTATAAAATTATCTTTAATGTAGATTCAGATTTAGTGAGTGAACCAGCTTCGTCTGATCAAACAGAGTTTAGCGATTATATCTCTAAGAATTTTGACGAAGATACAAAAGAGATGGATCAGGGATATTTTTTAAAAGTTTTAAATGTTGATGATCAACCTAGTTATATAGATGGTGGAACTTATAGGTCTTCAGAATATAATTTTAAGGTAGATCATAATGCTTGTTGGCTAAAAAGTGGCCAAAATTATAGTTTTAAAATTCAAACCTGTTGTAATAAAGATGGTACAGATTGTAACTCTGGAGGAACTTTTGATTTTACAACGGCTTTAGCTCCTGAATTAAAATCTCCAGAAGATTTAGATTGGAGTGGAGAAGGTTATTCGTCTTGGAATGCTTGGCCTCAGGCAGATAGCGTAGATGATTTTCCTTTAAGTAATGAAGATTACAATCCTTTTGATTGGGAGACTCAAACTCCTTCTGAGGGATTAAAATTGACGCCTCCTGTATATTTAGATTGGTGTGATATAGATTCAAGAAAAACTACTGAAAGAACGACTAATTCTTATAGTATTTTACCTCAAGTTTTTGAAACTGACAGTGAAGGAGTAACAGAAAAACTTTGTATATTGAACAAGACAACATCTCAAGGTTGTTTAAATATTTCTAAAACAGTAACAGATGATTTTGTTAGCGAATATACAGATATGAACAATTATGTATTTACTAAAAATAGTATTCTTTCTTGGCAAGTGAGAGGTTGCCCTACTATAATGGCTGGGATTTGTCAGTCTAGACCCTATAGTCAAGAATGGTATTTAGAAACTGGAGAGGCTGATTTGGGTCCAAATACTAATATTGTTCCAAGCGATGGAGCAATTGTTGGATTGCCAGTTAATATTTCTTGGAATAATCCTTATGGATATGTAAGCGCAAAGTTTCAACTATACAAAGGATCAATATTAGCTGATGAGAAAGATATTTCAGGAACAGGAACTTCTTATTCAGATTTA
>JAQVBN010000057.1 GCA_028690275.1 Minisyncoccota bacterium
CCCTAAGCTTCTCTAAAGCTTTATATATCGGCTCTATCTTCATTACCATGCCTAAACCGCCCCCAAAAGGCCTATCATCGACCTTTTTGTGTATATCTTCAGTATAATCTCTTAAATTGTGAACGTTGACTTCAATTAACCCACTTTTGATTCCCTTTGAAATAAAAGTTTCTTTTAAATAGGAATCAAACATTTCAGGAAAAATAGTCAAAACATCAAATTTCATGTTTTAAAAATAACACAAAGACTTAATTAAAACAAGCTTTCCCTTACAGGAAAGCTTGTGCTTGTTGAAAGAATAAACTTATATCTTTAAATCGTCTAATCCTTCTGTTACGTCTTCGATTTTATCGTCGTCGCTTTTAACCTCTTCAACTCTAGATTCTCTATTTTTTGTTGAACCTTCTGGCTCTTCAATTTTTAGATTAACTCTAGCGTGATTTTTTAATCCAATAATTTTTACCAAACTTCTAATAGCTCTTGCAGTAGAACCTTGTCTTCCAATAAGCTGTCCCATATCTTCTGGGTTTACCTTAACTGTCAATAGAACTCCCATTTCATCAACGTCTCTTTTTACTTGAACGTCATCTGGATGATCTACTAAAGTCTTTACGATATATTCAAGAAAATCTTGATCTTTTATCTCTGTCATACTTTTATTTTTATTTATCTTAAAAATTATTCATGGTCGACAACCATACACATATTTTACATGGGATAAGTTGCAATGTCAATAGATTTAAAGAAAAAAATAGTCATTTTATTGACTATTAATGATCGGATAAACCCTTTTGAGAATTATTAAAATCTCCTTAATTATTTCAATAATATCTTTCGAGTTTATGGTGAATAAAACATTTGGAACCTCTTCAATCAAACAACAATCTAGTCCAAACTTTTCACGCATTTTTAAATAAAAGTTGTTGATTTTTATTTTTTCCATTACAAAGCAGTTAGAATGTCCGTAATTTTCAAAAATAAAGTTCCAAAACTTGAGATCGGAATGAATACTTTTCGTATCATCTATATTGCCAGAGATCGATGGAATAGATTCAAGATTTTTTATAACATTGTTTATATCGAAAATAATTCTTTCGGTCTGTTTGATGTCCTCAAGAAGATTTTTTAAGTATGGTAAATAAGAAATTCTTCCATCCTCTGAAATCATCCTTAAGATATAAATAAAAGCTTGGAAATAATCTTTCAAAAGATCAACATATTCTTTTCTTAAATCAACCCAATCTTTTTCATTTTCTTCGGCATAAAATCTCCATACATTTATTTTGAGCAACCAATCTTCTGCTAAAGGGGTTTTTTCTTTTTCTTGAGCGATACGTTTCAAAAGGAGTCTTTCTTCGTTTGTTTTAAAAACCAATTTCATTTTTACACCTTTTAAAGGAGACTTTTTGAAGTATAAAATATGTAAAGTAAAAAGTCAACAAAAAAACAGCCCTACTGGGCTGCCTTAAAGCATTATTTTACTTCTTCTGTTTTTGTTTCTTCTGCTGGAACTTCTTCTGTTTTTGTTTCTTCAACAACCTCTTCCTTGACTTCTTCCACCTTTACTTCCTCTTCTTTTGCTTTAGCAGCTTCTGCCGCTTTTTGTTTACTATCCTCTTTGGCTTTTTCTCTCGCAGCTCTCTTTTCTGGATTCTTTACTTTAGAAACATTGATTTTTTTCTTCTTTCCATCAACAATTCCTTCAGCGACAAGAAGATTCCAAACTGTAGGAGATGCCTGTGCTCCAACTGATAACCAATATAAAACTCTTTCTTTGTTTACTCCTCTTTCTTTTGTTAATGTGTTAACAAAACCAATCTGTTCAACTGGAACTCCAGCTACAGCAGAATTTCTCTTATCTGTAACGATAATTTTAAATGATGGTTGATTTTTTTTACCTTTTCTTTGTAATCTTATTACTAACATATTTTTACCAATTTTTTTTAATTAAAGCTTGTTCTGCGGCTCTTACTTCAGCTTCATGCTTAGAAGTTCCATCTCCTTTAGCAATTAGCTCTTCTCCTACGTAGACTCCAACGATAAAATTCTTTTTATGATCAGGTCCAGTTTCTTCTAATACTTTATAATCTGGTGTTATAGAAACTTCTTCTTGAGCTTTTTCTTGGAAAAGTGATTTAGGGTCTTTATCCAATCTCTTTTCTAAGATTTCGCCTATTTTTTTATTTATTAAATTTTCAATTATAAACTTTTGACAAGGAACATATCCTTTGTCTAAGAACAATGCCCCGATAAAAGCTTCGAAGGTGTCTGCAAGAATTGATGTTCTTGCTTTCTCTCCTCCTCGCTCTTCTCCTTGCGATAAAAGAAGAAAATCATTAAATCCAAGAGATTGAGAAGCTTCAGAAATTGATATTGAATTTACTAAAGCAGCTCTTAATCCTGTCATCTCTCCCTCATCTTTCTCTGAATAATTATTATATAAATATTCAGTGGTTACAAGTTCTAAAACAGCATCTCCCAAAAATTCTAATCTTTCATTATGATCTAAACAAAACTTTGGGTTTTCATTTAAATATGATCGATGACAAAATGCTTGGGTGACCAAATCTTGATTGTCAAAATATATATTCAGTTTTTTTTGAAGCTCTTCGAAATTTTTTGTCATATTTTAAACTGAATTGTAGACTGAAAACTATTAAAAATAATTTTCAGGTTTACGATTCACTTTTTTTACTTTTATCTTCTTCCATTACATTGAATACTGTTCCCAAAACTCCATTAACAAATTTTCGAGAACTTTCTCCTCCGAAATTCTTAGCTAATTCAATCGATTCATTAATAGCTACCTTAGGAGGAACAGCATCTTTATCTTCAAAAAGAAGTTCATAGATTCCAATCCTTAAAATATTCCTATCAAGTAGGTTAATTTGCTCAATTGGCCAATCGGGAGCAGTTTTTTCAATCACACTATCAATCACTTCTTTATTTTTTAAAATACCTTCTGTTAATTCAAATATAAAATCTGTTTCTTCTAATCCAGAGCCAAATTCTTCTGTATTCTTATGAGCAATAGACATTAAATCCTCTTTCATTTTTCCAAAGTCCCATTCATAAAGACTTTGCATCACAATTGATCTAGAAATATGTCGTGTAGCCATAGAATTATTTTGAAGTTTCTTTTTGGGCTGATAATTTCTTTGTTGTTTTAGTCTTCTTAACCTCTTTTTTAGGTTCTTCAACCACAACTTCTTCTTCCTTCTTTTCTTTAATGTTTGCTGCTGCCATCGCCTTGTTCTTCTTCTCAATCTTTGCCATCACATTAATATATTCCTTTCCTTTATAAAAACCGCATTCACGACAAACAACATGAGGTAAAGTAGGTTTACCACATTTTTTACATTTCACCAATGTTGGTTCTTTTATACAAATATTAGCTCTCCTTCTGTCTCTTCTAGATGAAGGGGTTCGCTTTTTGGGTACAGCCATATCTTAACTACTATCTTAAAATTTATTATCTTGATGATATTATACATTTTTCTCTAATTTTGTAAAGAAAAATAAAAACATAGGTCCATCGAACCTATACCTGTTATAACACAATCAAATAAAAAAGTAAACAAAAAGGCTTCGTTTGTTCCCCGCATTTAACTTTAGCGCGAGTAACTCTGCGAAACCAGGGTGCCATGCCAATTGATGTAAATCATCGAAGATTGGATTGGCACAAATTTGTGTGTGTTTTAATTTGCCAGCGCCTATGAGATTGTGCTGGCTTGCCATACAATCTGGCATTTGTCTGCCACAATTGATTAGGCTTTAGGTCCTCTATGCACTGAAGGGATAGAATCTCCGACAATAATTGTCGAATAAAGCATAAGCAGTACATTTATGGGGAGAAGGGGGTTCTCGCGGGCGTTTCTTCAAAATCCATTAATTGGATGGTTCTGGGTTAATTTAGTAACTTTCAAGTTGTCCTCCTTTAATTTAACCTCACACAAAATGTTTGAGATCTGAGATAATTATTAACATAATATAATTTATTTGTCAACCCTTAAAAAGATTTTCGAATAAAAAAAGGATTTCGTAATTTACGCACACCCATTACACGTACGGGTGGCTACGAAATCCAATAATTGTTCTTTTTCTTGGAAAGCAGCTAGCTTATCCATTCCTCGTATGACTTCTTTTCGGGGAAGGATAATTTTTCCATCGGTCTTTTCAAGAAAGAGCTTTCTTACTTCGGGTGATACTTTTTTTACCATTCAAACTTTCTCCAAAATTTTTAACCTCAAAACACACAAAAATA
>JAQVBN010000002.1 GCA_028690275.1 Minisyncoccota bacterium
CTTTTAAGGACTTGATTTAAAAAAGAAATTTTGTTATTGTATTTAGTATAATTATATAAATAAAAGTTATGGACAAAAAGATTCAGCCAAAATATTTTGAGAATGCAAAGATTAAATGTGCTTGTGGCGCCGTTTTTGAAATTGGCTCAACAAAAGAATCAATGGAAGTAGAAATTTGTTCTCACTGTCATCCATTCTACACAGGACAAGAAAGAAGAACTGGAGAAATGGGTAGAGTACAGAAGTTCAAACAAAGACTTGCTAAGCAAAACAAATTAAACGATGGAAAATAGTGCAAAAGCAATTATTTTTGAAATAAGAGCCGGTGTCGGAGGCGACGAAGCGGCTCTTTTTGCGAGTGATCTCTTTAGAATGTATTCAAGATATGCCCAAAGAAAAGATTGGGGTATTTCTGTTATTTCAGAAAATAAAACTGAGAGTGGTGGGCTTAAGGAAATTATCTTTGAAGTTAAAGGAAGTGGAGCTTTTGGAGATTTTCAACATGAAGCAGGAGTTCATAGAGTTCAAAGAATTCCAAAAACCGAAAAATCAGGTAGAATTCATACTTCTACCGCAACAGTAGCTGTGCTTCCAAAAATGGAACAAGCTGCCATTAGTTTAAATCCTAGAGATATTTCTATAGAAACCACAAAGGCTTCTGGTCCAGGGGGACAATATGTCAATAAGAGAATGAATGCTGTTAGAGCAACATATTTACCAACAGGATTAGCAGTTTTTTGCCAAGAAGAAAGAAATCTTCAGGCAAACAAAGAAAGAGCAATTGAACTGTTAACCTTTAGAATTTTAGAAGAAAGAAGAAAGCAAAATATTTCTGCTATAGAAGGACAAAGGAGAGAACAAATCGGAGATGCTGACCGAGGAGAAAAAATCAGAACTTACAATTTTCCTCAAGATAGAGTTACCGATCACAGAATAAATAAAAAATGGCACGGAATGGAAATAATCTTAGATGGAAAGATAGATAAGATGATCAAACAATTAAAAGAAGGATTGGAATAAAAAAAACCGCAAAAATGCGGTTTTTTATTTAAGGAAATATCATTGACTCACAACTTGAAGACATTGAACCATAATCAATGTATTGTTGCATGCACCAAGTTCTAGTTTGTACGCTCTTAGCATAAGCTGAAGAGCCTCCATAATATCTAGAAGCAGCATTATATTCCCCAGTACCATCACTTCTAGCTCCTAAATCATATAAATAAGAAGCGGAAGCAGTTAAAGCATCTTCAAAATTCCATGGATTGGCAATAGCATGTCCTGTAAACTTAGAAACCTTATCACTATAAAGTTCCCAAGTGCTTGGAATAAATTGAGCTGGCCCCATAGCACCACCAAAACCATAAGCATAATAGCCACTCGGACAATTAATAGTTCCGTCACTTGAAATAGTAATTGAAGATTTTTTAGCGGTATATCCTCCAGACCTACAATCAGTAATCCAGCAAGAAACTGGCACTTGAGCACTGTTATATCCTAAAGCTTTCATAAGCTCAAGGAATGGCTCTAGATCTCTTTTATAATGAGTAATTCTCTCTATCAATCCCCCATTAGTATAATAGCTTCCGTCTGGCTGTCTATAACTTGAACCTGAACCAGAAAAAGTACCTCCTCCTGTAGTTGAATTAGTGATATAACACCTTCCGACATTTCTTCCTAGCGCTGATTCTTGAGAAATAATTCCTAAAATATAAGCTGGTCTTACTCCTACTTTTGGACCCACTGTTTTGGCTATGTTTAAAAGAGTTCCAAAATCAGGTTGTTCCTGTCCAGGCAAAAGTCCTACTAATTGAATCAATCTTTTTTCCACTTCTGCTTGTTTACTTTCAATATCTTCTTTCAACTCCAAAGATTGTTGATATTCTTGTTCGCTTATAGTGTAAAGATATTCTTGTTCTTCTTTAGCTTCAACAGAAGCGTTCTTTTGAACCTGTTGAAGTTCAATATAACTTTCTTGTTCTCCTTTTTTAGTCTCTAAAACTTCTTTTTCTTCACTTAATTTAGCTTGAAGAGTTTGATACTCACTCAAAAGATCCTGATTCTTATTGTTCAAAATCTCAAAATAGATAAAATTGTCAAAAAAGTTTGAGATAGAACCAGAAGTTAAAAATATTTCTAATGCTCCTTTTTCTCCACTTTCATAAACAGCTTGAAGAATCAAAGCAACTTTTTCTTTTTGATCTTCAATATCTTCCTTAGTCTCTTCTATTGTTGCTTCTGTATCAGTTATCTTATATCCTAAACTTTTAATTGTTAGATTAGACTGATATATTTGATTATTTAAACTTTTAATCTGACTAGTTATTTTATTAATCTCGTTTTCAAGAGTTTCTTTTTCTCCAGCCTTTACCTCTAAGTCTTTTTCGGCAAGAATTTGTTTATTCTTAAGATAAACTTTACAATTTTCAAGTAATTCTTGAAAATCCTTTTTAGAAAATTCTTGTTCTTTTTGATCAAGCAAATTAGAGTTTTCACAAATTTCTGCTAAATTTAAATTTGGATCTAATGCAGCCATAGAAAAAGCGGGAATAAAAAACATTATTCCCACTAATCCTATAAAAATTTGTTTAAAACTATTATTCTTTTGATTCTTCTGTTGGTTTTTCTGTATCATTTTTTGGTTCTTCTTTTGCTACTGGCTGTTCTTCAACTTGAGCCTTTACCTCTATTACGGTAGCAATAACTTCGTCTTTATTAGTTAAAATCTTAACCTTACCACCTAAATCAATACTTGATACTGGTATAGCATCAGCAAATGTTATAAGACTAGAAACGTCTACTTCAATCTTGTGTGGTAATTCGTTAGGAAGAGCCTTAACGTGTAAAACTTTAAGGTTGTGATTTAATGTTCCTCCAAGAGCAACTGCTGGAGCTACTCCTACTAATTCTACTGGAACTTCTGCTTCTACTTCTACATTTAAGTTAGGAGCATATAAATCTAAATGAATAAACTCTCCTGATAATGGTTCTTTTTGATAACCATAAACCAAGACAGAATACTTCTTTTTATCTGCTTCTATTTCAATCAAAGAAGTTTCCCCAGCCTCTCTAAAAACTTTTTTAAATTCGTTTAAATTTATTTTAAGTAAAACGTTTTCTTTTATCTCAGGGCCATATAGTATTGCTGGTATACTTCCCTCTGCTTCTACATTTTCCTTTTTTTCTCTTAAATCTGCTTTTAATGAATACATAATCGTTTCTATTAATTAATTACTTTTTTATAATAGCATTTTATTGGATATTTTCAAGTTTTTGAGAAAGAATCTCTCTCGCTTTGTCTGGATTAATCTTTCCTTTTGACTTGGCCATTATCTGTCCTATTAAAAATTGGAAACTGGCTGTCTTACCTTTTTTATAATCTTCAACAGCATTTTTATTGTTTTCCAAAACTTCTTCTATAATATTATCTATCTCGTCGCCATCATCTATTTGCTTTAAACCCCTATCTTCAAGAATATGAGATGGATCCTTTTTCAATTCAAACATATCCTTTAAAATAATCTTTGCAATCTTACTATTAATTTCACCCAAATAAATCATTGAAATAAATTCTGCAAAATTTTCGGGATCAATGTTCTTGCTAAAATCAATAATCTTACCACCAGATAATCCTATTAAATCAGAAGTTAAATAATTACTAGCCAATCTGAAAAGCTCAAAAGCTTTACTCTCTTCAATTTTTTTATCAATCATCCAATTAGAAATTTCTGTTGCTATTTTTTCAAAATATTCACCAAAATCTTTATTTTCTATAAAAATTTCTAGAACTTTAAGATCATTTATTCCATACTCAGCCTCAATTCTAGCTCTCTTATTTTGAGGAAGTTCTGGAATTTGACTCTTTAAGGTCGCTATTCTTTTTTCCGTAATTTCAAGAGGTGGCAAATCTGGTTCTGGAAAGTATCGATACTCGTCACTATCTTCTTTTGATCTTTGACTTAAGGTCTCTTGTTTGGCTTCGTTCCAACCTCTAGTTTCCTGAACAACTCTCTCTCCTTTATCTAGAATTTTTGCCTGTCTTTCTATTTCAAATAAAATAGATTTTTCAACTGCTTTAAAAGAGTTAAGATTTTTTACCTCAACCTTTGTTCCAAGCTCTTCTTCTCCCTTTTCTTTAAGAGATAAGTTAACTTCAATTCTCATCTCCCCTTTTTCCATATTAGCGTTAGAAACATTTAAATATTTAGCAATTAATTGAAGCTCTTTTGCAAAACGAATAACTTCTCCAGCTGATTTAAAATCAGGCTCTGTAACTAATTCTATTAAAGGAACCCCTGCTCTATTATAATCAACAAGCGAAGAAGTAGCATCGTTAGTATGTGCTAGTCTTCCCGCGTCCTCTTCCTGATGAATCCTATTAATTCTCATGAGCTTTATACCTTTTTCTACCATTACACCCAAATAACCATTTTTACAAACTGGATAATCAAATTGTGATATTTGATAACCTTTTGGTAAATCAGGATAAAAATAATTCTTACGATCAAACTTAGTATAAGAAGAAATCTCTGTGTTCAAAGCTAATCCTAATTTAATAATATTGTCAATTGCTCGCTCGTTTATAACAGGAAGAGTTCCTGGATGACCCATACAAATAGGACAAACGTTTTGGTTTGGCTTTCTTTCGTCTGGATCATTCAAACAAGAACAAAACATTTTTGTCTTTGTATTGGACTCTAAATGTATCTCAAGTCCTATAACAACATCGTATTTATTATTTTCCATAAGCTTTCATAATTTTAACTCCAGAGCTTGTTCCAATAATATCAGCTCCCGCTTTAATTAATATATTAACATCGTCTACTGTTTTAACATTTCCAGAAGCCTTAATCAAAAGACCTTCTGCATTCTTTCTCATTATTTTTAGATGCCTTGCTTTTTCTGGTATCTCTCTATTCTCTAAAGGATCCTTTCCGGTCGCTGTTTTAACACAGAAAGCTCCAGATTCTTTGACTAGCTCCGAAACTTTAGCAATTTCTTCATCGGTCAAATATCCACTTCCAATAATAACCTTAAGATGACCTATTTTAGCTAATGCTTTTAAATCCTTAAGTATTTTGTTCCATCTTTCATGCTTAACATCAAAAATATTAACAACAACATCTAAGTCATCAGCCCCATCTTTTATGGCTTGCTTACATAAAGAAACTCTTTTTTTGTGTTCAGAATCTCCGATTGGATCATCAATTAATACTACAATTTTAATATCAGTATCTTTCAACTCTTTTTTGGTTAATTTAACCCATTTTGGATTAACACAAACACCTCTAAAATTATACTCTTTCGCTTCCGCGCAAACCTTAATGATGTCTTCTTTTTTAACATCTTTTCCTATTTTTGTATGATCTATATATTGGTTGATTTCTTTTTTCATATTAAATCTATTTTATTTTTTATTTCTTCAAAAACTTCATTAATTGTTTTTTCTCCATCTATTATTTCCCACTTGCAAAAAATTTGTTCTTGGGCAACTTTTAGGTATTGATTTCGAATACTATCCATAAAAACTAAGTTACCTTCATTTCTATCTAAATTAATAAAACCTTCTTTTTCTTTTGATTTTCTTCTTTGAGACTCTTCTGCTGAAATATCTAATAGAAAACAAATATCAGGAACAGGAAGTTTAAAAATGTTATTTAAATTAAGTATATCATCAATACTTTTTCCTGCCAAACTCTGAAAAGCAATGGTAGAGGTAAAATACCTATCAGTAATAACTTGCTTACCTTCACTTAAAGCTTTAATAATAGCTGATTTAAATTGAAGTATGTCTGCATAATAAACTAAAAGTTCAACATCTTTTACTTCGTAAATAATTTTTTTATGCAAAAAATCATCAACTATTTGACCTAATTTAGTTTCGTAGCACGGAAAGGATAGGAATAAGATATTTTCTTCTCCAAAATATTTTTTAAGAAGATTTATTTGAGTCTCACCTCCACATCCATCGATGCCTTCAATAACGATAAATTTTCCTTTTTCCATATTTATAATATTTAAAAACAGGAAACGTTAATCCCCTGTCTCTAATCTACTTTCTTGAGGATGGCTTTGTTGCGCATATTTGGCCCCAATCTTTTTGTAATAAGGATTTGTTGTTGGTGTTTTCAACTCTTGAAAAACTAATTGGCAAATTCTTGTTCCTGGATAAAGAAGTACTGGCATCATGCCGATATTTTCCATCTCCAAAACAATTTTTCCTCTAAATCCTGGATCGATATGTCCTGCAGTCGAATGAATAACAATTCCCAATCTTCCCAAACTTGATCTGCCATCTATTCTAGCAGCAATACTATCTGGAAGCCAAACCTCTTCAAGAGTAATTCCTAAAACAAAGTCTGTAGGATGAAAAACAAATGGCTCGTCATCCTTTAGGGTAATAAGTCTTGTGGTTCCAGTGGTTGCTTCTGGATCTCTAGTATCAATAAAAGGTTTAGCACTGTGTTCAAAAATTTTAAATTCATTACCAAGCCTTAAATCAAAAGAGGCTGAACCTAATTGTTTTTCCATATTAGGTTCTGGAGTAATCTGAATTTTCTTTGAATCAATATATTCTTTTATATCTACGTTTGATAAAATCATTAGTCAATAATTTCAATACCAAGTGATCTTGCTGATCCTTCAAGGATCTTTAAAGCAGCTTCCATGTCATTAGCATTTAAATCTTTCATTTTTCTTTCAGCAATTTCTGTTAATTGTGCTTTTGTCATTTTACCAACCTTCTTCTTGTTTGCTTCTGATGATCCTTTTTCTAATCCCAAAGCTTTTTTAATTAATTGAGAAGCTGGAGGTTCCTTTAAAACAAAATCATAACTCTTGTCTTCGTAAACAGTAATTACTACTGGAATTTTAAATCCAGCGCTATCTTGTGTTTGAGCATTAAATTTCTGACAAAATTCAGACATGTTAATTCCTGTTGGTGCCAATGCTGGTCCTACTGGAGGTGCTGGATTTGCCTTTCCTGCTGCTATATGTAATTTTACTATCTTTTTAATTTTTTTTGCCATATTATAATTTATTTATCTGAAGAGAGTCTAATTCAAGTGGTGTATCTCTTCCAAACATATTAATTAACACCTTAACCTTTCCTTTTTCTTTATCTATTCCAGAAACTTTTCCATCAAAATCTTTAAACGGTCCATCAATAATCTTAACTGAATCACCTTTTTTAAAATCAACATTAAACTCTGGCTCATCCGCATTCATTCTTTTCTTTAAAGCTGTAATTTCTTCTTCAGAAACTGGAAGTGGAACTGTTCCAGAACCAACAAAACCAGTAACATTTGGAGTGTTTCTTACAACATACCAAGAATCATCAGTAACAATCATTTCTACAAGAACATATCCTGGATATATTTTTTCTTCAATAGCTTTCTTTTTTCCGTTCTTAATTTTAATCTTTTTCTCCTTAGGAACAATCACGTTAAAAATCTTATCATCCATAGAAAGAGATTCAATTCTTTGTTTTAGTCCTTTAGCAACGGCATCTTCATAACCAGAATAAGTGTGAAGAACGTACCACCTTCTTTCATTTGTTGTCTGTTGTTTTGCCATAAAATATTTTTAAATAAAATAATTTTCTAATAGGTAAATGTAAAGAATATCAAGTAGTCCTAAAATAGCCGCAACAATTAAAGAAAAAACTAAAACGTTAACAACATTTTTAATAAGTTCTTGCTTTGAAGGCCAAGTTACTTTCTTTACTTCCATAAAAACATCTTGTATGAAATTTCCTTTAGTATTCATAAAGTCACAATACCAAAAAGGTTAAGAATTGTCAATTTTTACCTAACAATTCAACCCTTTCGTTATATTCTTCTTTTGAGATTAAATTTTTAGCTAGCATAGAATCCAAACCAGCGATATATTGTTGTCTGATTTGAGATGAAGTTAGAATTCCTTTATATAGTCTAGCGTCGTCAATGTATCCGATAAAAGGTATTCCTGGCGTTGCTCTAAAATCACCACCAACTCTTACCGGCCAAGCAAGATTCAATATTGTCCCTGCCGCACTTTTACTAGCTCTCACCTCACCATCAATATATAGTTTTACAATATCGTTGTCTAAATCGTGCACAAAACCTACAAAATGCCAATTGTTATCCCGCAAATCTTTGTTTGTAACAGAAAAATCAATTTGTCCAGCATTCCAATAAAACCTCAACCTTCCTAATGAAAGGACCTCTAACGCAAAATGGGGAGAATGAGAATAGTTGCTCACAACAGCTCCAATTCTCGTAGCGTCTGAAACGCTAGAAGAAATTTTAATCCAAGAAAAACCCGAAAACTCATTACTTACCCCCATCAAATTACTTCCTCCACAATCAATATAACTAGTATATCCATCAAAGCTATAACAACCACCAGAAGCACATTCCCCCAAAGAACTATCTTTATAGGTCGCATTATGAATAGTGCAATTATTAGCTTTGCCAGTATCTTCCCCCAAATCAAAAGTATTGTCAAACTTCCATTCAGATAATAGATCATACCCTAATTGTGCTTGAGTGGTTGTAGAAAAAGCCTGAGCCTTAGCAAGTATAGCTTTATCTGTAGAACTAGCGGTAGACACTAAAATCACTCCCGAAAGAATACCAATAATGGCAATCACTACCAAAAGTTCGATTAAGGTGAATGATTTATTTTTCATAAATTATATGTCTAAGTTTTGAACGTCTTTAGCTGATAATTGAATAAATCTCTTTCTTGGAGCAACTTCCTTCCCCATAAGGCAATCAAATATCTTATCCGCTTCTTGAGCATCTTCAATTGTTACTCTAACAAGAACTCTTTTTTCTGGATCCATAGTTGTCTCCCAAAGCTGTTCAGGATTCATCTCTCCCAAACCTTTATATCTTTGTATGGAATATTTTTGTGTTTTGATAGTCTTCAATATTTCAACCTTCTCTTCTTCTGAATAAGAATAATGAATTTCTTTTCCTGCAGTAATCTTATATAATGGTGGTTGAGCAATGTATAAATATCCTTTTTCAATAATTTCTCTAAAATATCTAAAGAATAGAGTAAGAATAAGGGTGGCAATATGATTTCCATCAGAATCCGCATCACACATTACAATAATTCTATGATATCTTAATTTTTCAACATTAAAGTCCTCAGCAACTGCTGTTCCCATAGCAATAATTAAATTTTTAATTTCTGTGGAAGCAAGCATCTTATCAATTCTTACCCTCTCTACGTTCAAAATCTTACCTCTTAATGGCAAAATAGCTTGAAATCTTCTATCTCTAGCCTGTCTACTTGAACCTCCCGCAGATTCTCCCTCCACTAAATATATTTCTGATTCTTCTGGTTTCTTTGAAGTACAATCAGATAATTTTCCAGGAAGAGCAAGTCCTTCTAAAACACCTTTTCTAAGAACTGTTTCTCTAGCAGCTCTAGCTGCTTGCCTTGCCTTAGCAGAAAGTAAACATTTTTCAATAATAATTTTTGTATCTTGAGCATACTTATCTAAGAAATCTGTTAAAGCTTCTGATGTAACTGAATCTACTGCTGTTCTTGCTTCTGGATTTCCTAATTTTCCTTTAGTCTGACCTTCGAATTGAGGGTCTTCAATTTTAATAGAAACGATAGCAACAATACCCTCCCTAATATCATCTCCTGTAAGTTTATCTTTTTCCTTAAGACTTCCACTTTTTTTAGCATAATCACTTACAAGTCTAGTCAAAGAAGTTCTAAATCCAGTTAAATGCATTCCACCTTCAATAGTATAAATATTATTGGTAAAGCTTTGTTCATTAGGTTCTATATCGTCAACATATTGAAAGGCTACCTCTACGTAAACACCATCCTTCTCTTTTGCAACATAAAAAGGGTTAGGATTTAATGTTTTAACGTCTCCAACTAAATAATTTAAATATGATTTTATTCCCCCATCAAAATAAAAATGATATTCAAAAGGTTTTTCCTCATCTCTTAAGTCGTAAAAATCTATTGTTACCCCTTTTGTTAAATATGCTTGTTGTCTTAAGTGGTCAATAATAGTTTTTCTGTTAAAAACAATTTCTTTAAATATTGATATATCGGGCTTAAAAATAATTGAAGTTCCGTGCTCTTTTGTGTCTCCAATTTTCCTAACTGCATATTTTGGCTTGGCAGTATCATATTCTTGTTCGTAAACCCCTCCATCTTTTCTTACCTCTGCTCTTAAATAAGTAGATAAAGCACAAACAACAGAAACTCCAACCCCATGAAGTCCTCCCGAAATCTTGTAAGCTCCTCCCCCAAATTTTCCTCCAGCATGAAGTGTTGTTAGAATAGTCTCTAGCGCTGATTTCTTTGTTTTTTCATGAATGTCAACAGGAATTCCTCTTCCATTATCATCAACTCTCACCATATCTCCCGGAAGAAGAGTAACTGTTATGTGGTCACAAAAACCACCAATGGCCTCATCAAGAGAATTATCCACAACTTCATAAACTAAATGGTGTAATCCTTGTGGCCCAGTCGAACCAATATACATACCCGGTCTTTTTCTTACCGGGTCAAGTCCTTCTAAGATTTGTATTGAGCTAGCTGAATATGAATTGTCTTTTGCCATAATATTTATTTCTTAATCTCCCATTCTGGGTTTTGTGTTAATTTGTTAATTATTTTATCTTGAATTTCATTAATCTCCTTATTTTCAAGTCCTTTTTTACTTGATTGTAAATAAATTCTAAAAGTTAGAGTTTTCAATTGAGAATTAATATATGTATCTAAAAGATCTATTTGTTTAATTAATTTACTTTCTGAAGATTTTATCACATCAATTACTTCTTGAACAAAAACCATGTCTGGAACAATAACAGAAATATCTCTTGTTGCTATGGGATGATTGGAAATATGAACAAAGTTTGCATCTTTTAGTATCTCACCTCTTAATGATTCGAAATCGATTTCGAATAAAACAGGATCAATATTTAAATCCAAAGATTCTAGAACATATCCTGACAGATATCCAATTACTCCAATTTCTTTCTTATTTACCTTTATTATAGCAGATTTCTTCTGACTTAAAAAGCTCTCTTTTGAGTTAGAAATATATTCAATATTATTTATATTAAAAGTCTTAAATAATTCCTCCAAACAACCTTTTAGTTCCAAATAATCACCACTAGAAACAACCCCCGAAACAACTCTTCTTTCTGAAAAAGAACCATTTTTCTTAAAAACGTTCCCAATTTCATAAATCTTAATATTTTTTTCAAATCTTAAATTTAATTTTAAATTTTTTATTAAATTAGGAATAAGGGATGGCACTAAATATTCTGAATCAACTGTTATTGGGTTTTGAACTTCTATTAATTTAGATAGATTGAAAGCATTTTTATATTCTTCACCTAAAAAAGGATAGTTATAAACTTCCGTAAAACAAAGTTCTTTAAAAGTAAGCTCTAATTGATTAATAAAATCAACATCTTCATTTCTCATAATTCTCTCATCCGACAATGGAAGGACAGGCTTAATCTTTTCATATCCATAGATTCTACCAATTTCTTCAACAAGATTTTCCTCTATAGTAATATCTTTTCTAAAGGTAGGAATTAAAAGCTGTAAAAGGTTCTTTTCTTCTTTTAAAATTTCAAATCCCAAATTCCTTAAAATTCTTTTCACTTCTTTTAACGGAACTTCTATTCCTAAAAATCTATCAACATAATGTAAATCTAAAGATATCTTTCTTGGTTTCTCTTTTTTATTATAGGCATCAACAATTCCTTTTAAAATCTTAGCTCCTGTCATTTCTTGAATTAAAGAAGCAACCCTATCAAGAGCAACAACAGTCAATTCTGGATCAATATTATGTTCAAATCTAAAAGAAGAATCTGTTCTTATTTTTATTTTTTTAGAAGCTTTAGAAATCATTGCTCCTTCAAAATTAGCTGCTTCAAGAACAATAGCTTTTGTAGTCTCATCTATTTCTGTTTTTTTACCACCTTTAATTCCAGCAATAACCAAAGCATCCTTTTCATCTCTGATAGTAAGAATATTTTCATCTAAAACAACTTCCTGATTTGAAAGAGTGATAAATTTTTCTCCTTTTTTTGCTTTTTCAATGATTATTTTTTTATTCTCAGAAAGTTTTTCATAATCATAAGCATGAAGGGGTTGCCCCAATTCAAGCATAACATAATTAGTAGCATCAACAACATTATTAATCGATGAAATACCACATTTATTTAATTTCTCCTTTAACCATTCTGGAGACTCTTTAACTTGAACTCCTGTTAAAACTCTAGCTGAATATCTAATACAGCCATCGTTCTTAATCTCTACAGACAAAAAGTTATTAACATCTTGAGTTTTATCTTCCAAAAGATCATATTTAAAATTATTCAAATCTAAATTTAAAATAGCAGCACACTCTCGAGCAATACCAAAATGGCTTAAGGCATCGCCCCCTCTATCAGGAGTAACTTTTACTTCAAAAGTAAAATCATCCTTATACTCTTTAGGATCTTCTACTTCAAAAGCGTGAAGAGTTATTTTATCCATCAAATCTTCCACCTTAGGAAGTTTTTCTTTAAAAAACGTACTTAAAAACTTATAGGAAATAATCATAACTTTAAAATTGTTTTAGAAATCTTAAATCTCCGCTGTGAAACCATCTAATATTGTCCACTCTTGATTTCATCATCGCTAATCTATCTACAGAAACTCCAAAAGCAAATCCAGTTACTTCTTTTGGGTTTAATCCACAATTTTTAAAAACATTTGGATGAACCATTCCCCCTCCCAAAATCTCTAACCATCCCTCACCAGAACAAACAGAGCAACCTTTTTGCCCGCAAACAAGACAACTCATATCAACCTCAAATCCTGGTTCCACAAAAGGGAAATAACTAGGCCTTAACCTAATCTTAACTTTAGAGTCTCGAAAATATTCTTGTAAAAACCTTTCTAAAACAGCTTTTAAATTAGCCACAGAAACATTTTTGTCAACATACAATCCTTCTATTTGATAAAAACAAACCTCATGTCTGTCATCAGTCGCCTCACATCTAAACACCCTTCCAGGAGCTACGATCTTTATTGGTGGCTCATGGTTTTCCATGTACCTTGTTTGAATATTAGAGGTGTGAGTTCTTAAAACAAATTTTTCTTTTTGAGAAAGACTTTCCCTTTCTTTCTGTTTGATAAAAAAAGTATCTTGCATCTCTCTAGCAGGATGATTCAAAGGAAAATTTAAAGCATCAAAATTGTGCCACTCATCTTCAACCTCCGGACCTTCAATAACAGAAAAACCCATGAGGGCAAAAATATCCTCTAATTCTTTTTTGGTAGAAGATAAAGGATGAATGTGTCCTCTTTCTATTTTTTTTCCAGGAACAGTAATATCTAAAAAATCACCTTCTTCCTTCTTTCTAATTTCAGAAAGTTTAAAATTTTTCTTTTTAAAAAGAATTTTTTCTTCTAAAAGATTTGATAATTCATTAAGTTGAACCCCTAAATCTTTTCTCTCTTCGGAACTAAGACCTTTCATGGAAGAAGATAGTTCTCTAATCTTTCCCTTCTTCCCTAAATATTCTTTTTCTATAATAGCAAGCCCCTCTAAATTAAGAACTTTATCTAATTTATTTAAAGCTTCATTTTTGAGATTTTCTATTGTCATATTAATGATTTTAACCCAAATAGAAGAAAAAAGCAAATCTTTAAAATAAAAAAAGAGGAGTTGTTTAGACTCTCTCAAACGATTTTTGGAATTCCTCCAAATTACCTATTGCCTCCTTTGCTTCGGCAATTAATTTTTCACTTTCTGCTAAAAGATCTTTTCCATATTCATATTGTCCTTCTTGGGAAAAACGTTCCACTAAAGACAATCTACTCTGTATAAGAGAATAAAGAATTGATACTGGTGATTCGTTAGTTCTCTTTCCTTTCAATTGATGCAAAACAAATTCTGCAGAACTTAAAGACTTTTTCAGTTCGTCAAGCGCTTCTTCAGGTGTAAATTCAAAATTTATCAATTTGATTCCTCCCTAATGGGCTATTCAATAGATAACACAAAAATAAAAGGTTGTCTAGAATTAAACAAAAAAAGAGACTTTTATCTCTTTTAACCAAAGGCCTAACAAATAATCAGAAAGTTTGGAATACTTTTTATAGTTTCTAATTCCATAAGGACTAAGATCCTTTTTCCATAATTCTTTTTGTACACAAACAAGATGATAAAGATTCATTCTTTCTTTTTCCATCTCTTCGTCTAAAACCTTTAGAACTTTTAGTTTTTCTCTCTTCACTTCTTTAAAATTATTTTCACAATAGAATAAAATATAATTTAGGAAAGAAGGATCATAATTCAAGTTCCGTTTCTTTAAATTAATATTTTCCTTAATGATCTTTTCTAAGAAGTAATCGAAACGCATTCTTTGCATCATAATAACTAAAATTAAAATAACATAAAGAATATATAAAAACAAGCCACTCGGCTTGTTTTATTGGGGCGGACCCGACCGGACTCGAACCGGCAGCCCCCTCCGTGACAGGGAGGTGCGATGACCAATTTCGCCACGGGTCCAACTTATGTGCCAGAGGTGAGAATTGAACTCACGGCGTCTCGCTTATGAAACGAGTGCTCTACCACTGAGCTACTCTGGCCTCTGGTTTTAAAAATGTTGCGGTTCTTGGAATTGCACCAAGGCCTCCAGCTTATGAGACTGGCGAGATACTACTTCTCCAAACCGCTCCGCTTGCATATAATTATTAATACACTAAAAATTAATAAAAAGCAAGCTTAGTAAAATTTTTAATCTTTAATACATCTAACACTAAAATAATAACTATTTGATGCGCTTATAGACCCAAGACTTCCCATTGAAACTCCCGTGTTTGTAGAATAAAGAAAATGATAACCGCTAGTATACCCGTCATAATATGCTAAATAAGCACCATTAGTTCCCCAACCACCAAAAGCAGTTCTATAATAATATCCACCTAAAGGAGCTTCGAAACCACTTACTCCTCCAGCTTTAAGCGCTGTTCCTGCTGGAGCACAACTCAAAGTATTGTCCGCATAACAAGATGTTGTTGAATAAATCGTATCTAAATTTACCCAATCTTGAAGATTCGGAGTATGCCATCCTGTTGGACAAATTGATGTTAATCCTGCATAAATTCCAGCATTATAAAGTCGTCCAGCAGAAAGACAATAAGTTGCATTGTTGCTATAACAAATACCATAAGTCGATGCATAATTTAAATTCTGAGTCATCCAACATTTAGAACCATACTGTTTTGTGGTATAAGATTGTCCGTCACGAGGATCTACAAAAGCAAGTCCACAAGCCCAATCAGTTGTAACTGAAAGAATAGCACTTTCAGGAGAAGCATTAAGTGTTTCTGTCTCAGCCAATCTTTGAGTAAAAGAATATGTAGTAAGCGGAGATAATCCACTAAAAGTGTTTGACGATTGCCAAGTGCCCCCATCACGACGATATTCACATCCAGTACAAGAAGAAAGAATAACAGTAGTAGATGTTTTACTTGATAATGTGGGAGCAGCTGGCGTTGCCTGATCTCCTTTCAAAAATGTAGCTGAACATGAATCTGTAGTTCCACCATAAAGACCAACACACTCCCATGTCCATGGTCCTGTTCCAGACACAGAAGAAGCCATACCCGCAGAACAAAGATTTTCTGTTGGGGTAGAATAAAAACCTTCCCCATCACTAGAGCCACAAACACCATTTACAGGCATTGTTCCAGTAGCACAAGAATCTGTCGTTCCCCCATTAATCCCCAAACAACTCCAAGTCCAAGGTCCAGTTCCAGATACAGAAGAAGCAGTTCCTGCTGAACAAAGATTTTCTGTTGGAATAGAAGTTAAATTGGCTCCGTCGCTAGAACCGCAAACACCACTTATTGCTTTTGTTGCCGTACATGTTGCTGTAGTTCCTCCATTAATCCCCAAACAGCTCCAAGAAACAGAACTTCATAGATCAGGAAAAGATGGAAAAGAAGAAACATTACCCGTCTCACAAAAAGATTCTAATCCATCATAATCAGTTTCTGTAATATATGTTCTTGCGGCTGCGCCACAAGTTCCATTAATAACTGTGGTTGATACTAACAATCCTTTTTCTAAAGAACCTGCAAACAATACAAGATCATCCATATAAAAAAGACTATTAGCACTACAACCAAGACACATACTAGAACCTCTATTAAAAGAATCAACATTGACTGTCTCTGAGGCAAAAACATCTCCATCTATAGTCCCCACAAAAGTTTCGTCTGAATTTAAACTACCACAAACATAATGCCATTTATTGTCATAGATATTCTTTCCAGTGTAAGTAACAGTATTATATGTCGCATCAGCATAATAAATATTAAATGAAACAATTCCTGAGGTGGTGTAAATCTTAAAATCATTTGTTCTTTCTAGAATATCAACTGATGTGGCGGTTGGTTTTATCCAAAAACAAACAGTGCTAAATTTTTGGCTATTTGAAAAAGAAACATTAGCCACATTAGAATTAATACAATTATTTCCTTCTGGACAATTATTTACTTTAGTTAAAGTTCCTCCTGTCGTTCCAGTAATACCAAGCCTACCAGAATCATACAACAAAGCCGTTTCTATTCCCTCCATTTTCCATTCAGCAACTAAGGTTCCACCTATTTTATTTTTAATATTGTTAGAATAAGCAGCAACTTCATCCATATAAGCTTTATCTTTCCAATCATTAACACCATAAACCATAATCCCTGATAAGACCCCAACAATACTAACAACTGTTACAAGTTCAATTAAAGTAAAAGATTTGAGTTTCATCTTTCTAATATATTTATTTTTAATAATGTTTCCTTACTTAGATTAAATATTTGAGTGGCTTCCTCTTTTTTTAAAGAAATATTTCCCGCTTTTCTTAACTCACAAACCTTTTTTACATTATCAACATTAGGAAAACTAGAATCTCCTATACTATTAAAAGCAATAATACCACAAGAATCACTGCCAACATAACCAAAACTAATTAAAATTTGCAACATTAATTTATCAATCAAAACAACCATATTTTCATAATCTTCTTCTTGAAAAAGTTTTTCGATTTTTTTCCATTCTCGAACAAACTTTTTAGGCTTTGTAAATTTCTTAGCATCACTACAAAAATCAAAAATTCTCCTTCTTATTTCGGCAAAGAAAAAACGCTCCTGAAAAAGCATGACAAAACCAATTACAAAAAAAAGAATAGAAATTAAAATAGAGATATCCCTATAGGGAGCGATTAAACTTTGAACTTGATTTGATAAGATTAAATCTGTTAAATATGTTATATCTTTTTCCATTGTATAAGACTTGCTATTTTAAATAATTTCTCCTCACTAAAATGAGAAGTAATTATGTGAAGTCCTTGTGGAAGGCCTTCTTTTGATAATTCTAAAGGAATAGAAATCGCTGGCAATCCCGCTAAGTTTATTGGTGTTGTATAAATATCAGCTAAATACATTGAAAGTGGATCTTCTGTTTTTTCTCCAATTTTGAATGGCAAGATAGGAGAAACTGGCCCCATAATCGCATCTACTTTTTCAAAAGCTTCTTCAAAATCTTTCTTAATTAATGATCTGGCTTTTAACGCTTGTTTGTAATAAGCATCATAATATCCCGAAGACAAAGTATAGGTTCCAAGCATAATTCTTTTTTTAACTTCTTCTCCAAAACCATTTGTTCTTGTGTTAACATAAATATCGTTTAAAGTTTCACCGAGCTCCTTAAATCCGTATCTGATGCCATCAAATCTTGATAAATTAGCGGAAGCTTCTGCGGTCGCAATAATATAATAACAAGCAAGGGCGTATTTAGAATGTGGTAAACTAATCTCAACAATCTCTGCTCCCCTTTCTCTATATTGCTCAATAGCATTTAAAACTGTTTCTTTAACTTCCGAATCAAGTCCTTCTTCAAAATACTCTTTTGGTATTCCTATTCTTATATTTTTTAAATTATTTTCGCCTTCAATATTTAAACTTGTTGAATCAAGAGAATCTTTTCCTTTTATTGCATCAAAAACTGTTTTTACATCAGCCACACAATTTCCAAATGGTCCAATTTGATCAAGGGAAGAAGCATAAGCAATCAAACCACTTCTAGAAACAGAACCATAAGTAGGCTTTAATCCAACAACATCACAAAAAGAAGCTGGCTGTCTAATAGAACCACCTGTATCCGAACCCAAAGAAAATGCACACATTTCAGCCGCTAAAGCTGCTGCCGATCCTCCAGAAGAACCCCCAGGAACTCTTTTTAAATCATATGGATTTTTCGTTACCCCAAAATAAGAATTTTCCGTAGAAGAACCCATTGCAAATTCATCCATATTTGTCTTTCCTAAAAAGACCACTCCCTGCTTTTTTAATTTCAAAACAACAGAAGCATCATAAGAAGCAATATAGTTTTCAAGCATTTTCGAACCAGCAGTACACTTTTTTCCTTTAATCAATATATTGTCTTTAATAGCACAAGGAATACCAGTCAAAATCGAAACCTCACCTTTTTTAATTCTTTCATCCGCATCTTTAGCCTCTAAAAGAGCCTCTTTTTCGAAAACATCCAAAAAAGCATGAATCTCTCCATCTTCATTCTTGATTCTTTTTAAATAATCTTTTGTTAGCTCTTCAGAAGAATATTTTTTAGAATCTAAATCTTCTCTAATTTCTTTAATAGTTTTACTCATCTTTTAATATTTTTTTAACCACTAAATATTCATCTTGTTTTTCTTCAATCAAATTGTCACCATTATACTTAGAAGGAATATCTTCTCTCTCCACGTTTTTAATAGTAACCGAATGAGACATTTCGGGAATATTATCTGTATCGAGTTTCTTAAGATCAGAAACATATTCTAAAATCTGAGATAAATCTTTTTGAATCTTATCTATTTTAGATTCTTCTATTTTTAATTTTGATAATTCGGCAATTTTTAATACCTCTTGTTTTTCAATCATACTTTAATAATATCAAAAAACAATTATTAAAGCAATAATTGTTTTTTAATAAAAAATAGATATTAAGTATTATCTTGGCGGAGCTAAATCTTCTGGCTCAACCAAAACTTCTGCATATTGATCTAAGTCTTCCAAAACAACTCCAGCACCTCTCGCAACCGCAGTCATTGGATCTTCAATAACATAAGCAGGAATACCTGTCTCTTTAGTAATTAAGACGTCTAGTCCACCAAGCAAAGCCCCTCCACCAGCAAGACAAATACCTTTTTTCATAATATCAGAAATTAATTCTGGTGGAGTAATCTCTATAGTATTTTTAATTTCTCCAATAATTTGATTAACCGATCTTTCCATAGCTTTCTTAACATCATTTCTTGAAACAGTAATTTCTTCTGGCAATCCAGTAACTAAATTTCTTCCCCTAATAGCTACTTTTTTCAATTTATTTTTCTTGTCATTCTCATCAAAAAATACTGTACCAATGTTAATTTTTACGTTTTCAGCAGTCCTTACTCCAATTAAAAGCTTATACTTTTCTTGAGCATATTTAATAATGTCTTGATTTAATCTATCCCCAGCAATTCTTAAACTTTTTGAAACTACAATTCCTCCAAGAGAAATAACTGCAATCTCTGTTGTTCCTCCTCCAATATCAACCATAAAATTACCCCCTGCTTCTTGTACTGGCAAACGAGCTCCAATTGTTGCTGCCATAGGTTCTTCTATTAGAAATACTTCTCTTGCACCAGCTGATTTAGCTGCATCAATAACCGCCCTTTTTTCTACTTCTGTAACTCCACAAGGAATACCAACAATAGCTCTTGGTTTGATTAAATTAATTTTGTTTTCCCTAGCTCTTTCAAATAAATATCTAAGCATTTGTTCTGTAACTTCAAAATCAGAAACAACTCCATTAACAAGAGGTCTAGTAGCAACAATGTGTCCTGGGGTTTTTCCTACCATCTTTTCCGCCTCTCTTCCAATAGCCAAAACTTGTCCTGTTTTCTGATTAATAGCAACAACCGATGGTTCGGATAGAATTATCCCTCTTCCACGAACATAAACTAAACAGTTTGCTGTTCCTAAATCAATAGCGATATCATTTGAAAACCTGTCAAAAAAATTCTTCATAGTGTCTAGATAATAGCAAGTTTTTGCTCTAAAATCAACATTCCTTTAAAAAATTATTAATTTCATTTATTTTTACCATTTCTATAGTTTCTTCTGATCTTTTCTTTATCTCTACAGCACCTTCCTTTAAAGTCTTTTCTGAAACAACTACCCTTAAAGGAATACCCATTAAATCGGCGTCTGAAAACTTCTCTCCTGGAGTTTTTTCTCTATCGTCGAATAAAACCTCATACCCTTCCCCTTGAAGCATCTCATACACTTTCTCTGCTTCTCCATTACTCTTAATATCGATTAAATAAATATCATATGGAGCAACTGTTTTAGGAAAAATAATTCCTTTTTCGTCATGGA
>JAQVBN010000003.1 GCA_028690275.1 Minisyncoccota bacterium
TTAAAAATTAAAGGTTCGGCTAAATATTTTACCGAAGGAGAGCATTTAGATTTTGTAAAAAGTTTAGAGACGAATGAAGGGTATTCGCCCAAAGGAGTTATCATTGTTGATGTTGAAGAAGTTATAGGGTTTAATTGATTTTAAAAGAAGAACTGCCTGTGATAAACAGGCAGTTTTAAATTAGCAGACCAGAGTCTTGACTGCTAAAAACATTGTGATATAATCAAGGCATGATTACGGATAGACAGAAAAAGATATTAAATATCCTTATTGAAGAATATATAAACTCAGCCGAACCAGTGAGTTCGCAAATTTTAGCTGAAAGAGGAGATTTTGATCTTTGTTCTGCAACCATGAGAATAGAAATGCAGAATCTTACCAATCTTGGTTTTCTTGAAAAACCATATATTTCTTCTGGAAGAATTCCTACCGATAAAGCTTATAGAATTTTCGTAGATGATTTCTTTGAAGATATGTATGCGGAAGAAGAAAGCAATGATTTATTTAATATCTTTAAAGATAGTATTAATGAATTTAAGATTGCAAAGGATTTAACAGATGTTTTGGCTAATATTTCTTCTAGTTATATTGTTCTTTCTTTTCCTCAGAAGAATGTTTCTTGGCAAGCGGGTTTCAACGACATTATTAAAGAACCAGAATTTGCCGATAAAGAATATATAGTAAGATTTTTTTCTTTCATTGATAGATATTTAAGCCAACAAGAAAAAATTAATTTAGAATCAGGTCCTCGTGTTTTTATTGGAGAAGAAAATCCATATGAGGGAGGAGAAGATCTTAGCTTAATTTGTTTTGAGGATGTTTTAAATAATAAAGAAAAGTTTAGACTTTCTTTGATTGGTCCTAAAAGAATGAATTATCGTAAGAATATGAATTTAATTAATTCTCTTTTAAAAATAATTGATGAAAAAATATGACAAAAAAACAAGAAAAAATTAATGAGCAAATAGAAGCTCTTCAAAAAGAAAAAGAAGAATATTTAAATTCTTGGAAAAGAGAATGTGCGAATCATATTAATTACAAGAATAAGGAATTAGAAAGAACTCAAGAAATAGTTATTAACCTAAAAGAAATGATGCTTGAAAAATTGGTTCCCATTCTTGATAATATGTCGCTTGCAAGTAGAGCAATTAAAGAAGAGGAAAAAGATAATGCCAGCATAAAAGGACTTTTAATGATAGAAAAGCAATTAGAAGACGTTTTAAAGGAATTAGGGATTGAAGAAATTAACGAAACAGGAATAGATTTCAATCCAGAAATTCATGAAGTATTGGAAGAGATTGAATCTTCTGAGAATTCAGGAAAGGTCACCGAAATTATTCAAAAAGGATATAGGGTGAATGGCAAGGTTTTCAAACCTGCCAAAGTAAGAATAGTTAAATAAATAAAAATATGACAAAAATATTAGGTATTGATTTAGGAACAGCGATTACAAAATACGGATCTATTATTGATGGAGAGCCAAAAGCTTTGGAAAACAGAGAAGGTTCTATTTTAACACCATCTATTGTGGCCTTAACAAAAGGTGGAGAGAGAGTTGTTGGAATCTTAGCTCAAAGACAAGCAATTACTAATCCTAAAAACACAATTTACGCAGTTAAAAGATTTATTGGTAGAAAGTTTAAAGACGAAGAAGTTCAGAAAGAATTAAAACTTTTACCATATGAAACAAGAGAAAGAAAGGATGGTGGAGTAGAAGTTCAACTTGGAGATAAGTGGTATTCACCAATTGAAATTTCTTCTATGATTTTACAAAAAGTGAAAGCTGACGCAGAAGAAAAATTAGGAGAAGAAATTAAGAACGTAGTTATTACTTGTCCGGCTAATTTTGATGATTCTCAAAGAAAGGCCACTAAGGCTGCGGGGGAAGTTGCAGGATTTAACGTATTGAGGATTATTAATGAACCAACAGCTGCCGCTCTTGCATACGGATTAGGAAAAACAGACCAGAAGAAAGTTTTGGTATATGATTTTGGGGGAGGTACTTTTGATGTAACCATTCTAGATAGTTCTCCAGATACAGTAGAGGTTATTGCTACAGGAGGAGAGCCACATTTAGGAGGAAATGACTTTGATCAAGTTATTATTAATTGGTTAATTGATAAGTTTAAGAAAGATGAAGGAGTTGATTTATCTAAAGATGTTTTAGCTCTTCAAAGATTAAAAGAAGCTTCTGAAAGAGCAAAGCAAGAATTATCATCTGCTCAAGAAACAGAGATAAACCTTCCTTTTGTATCTTCAGGAGACTCAGGACCTAAACACTTATACTACAAACTTTCAAGATCAGAATTTAATTCAATGACTAATGATCTTGTTGAAAGATCTATTAAAAGAGTAGAAGCCACTTTAAAAGAAGCTAAACTTGAAAAAGGATCTATTGATGAAATAGTTCTTGTTGGAGGAACAACCCTTATTCCAGCGGTAAGAGAAGAGGTTAAAAAGTTTTTTGGAAAAGAGCCAAACAAATCTATTAATCCGGAAGAAGTAGTTTGTGTAGGAGCTTCTATTCAAGCAGAGATTTTAACTGCCAAAGAAGAAGGAAGAGCTCCAGAAGGAGACATTAAAAGCGTTCTATTATTAGACGTACTTCCATTAACTCTTGGAATTGAGACTTTGGGGGGAGTAAGTACTCCGATGATTCAAAAGAACACTACTATCCCTACTTCCAATTCACAGATTTTCTCAACTGCGGTTGATAATCAACCATCGGTAGAAATTAATGTTCTTCAAGGAGAACGTACTTTAGCTAAGGATAATAGATCTTTAGGAAGATTTGTTCTAAGTGGCTTACTACCAGCGCAAAGAGGAGTTCCTCAAATAGAAGTAGTCTTTGATATTGATGCTAACGGTATTTTAACTGTAACAGCAAATGATAAGGCTTCTAATAAGTCACAATCGATTAGAATAGAGGGTTCTTTAGGGCTATCTGACGAAGAGATTGAAAAGATGAAAAAAGAAGCGGAAATGTATGCTGCAGACGATAAAAAGAAGAAAGATTTGATTGAGGCTAAGAACAATGCTGAAAATCTAATCTATACGGTAGAAAAGACCTTCAAAGATGCGGGGGATAAGCTTACCGAAGAAGAAAAGAAACCTATTAACGAGAAAAAAGAAGAATTAGCTAAGGTTAAAGATTCTGAAGATCTTGATGATATTAAGAAAAAGACTGAAGAATTAACTACATTAATTCAACAAATTAGTGCTAAGATGTATGAAGCTGCTCAAGCGGCAGGCAAGGAAGCTTCTTCTGAGGAAAAAAAGGAAGATAATGTAGAAGAAGCTGAAACAGAGGAAGTTAAAGATGAAGAAGATAAAGAAACTAAATAATGGCATCTAAAGATTATTATAATATTTTGGGAGTAGCCCGTGAGGCTACTCCTGAACAAATTAAAAAGGCATATTACAAACTAGCCCACGAATATCATCCTGATAAAAAGGGGGGAGATGAAGCCAAATTTAAGGAAGTTAATGAGGCCTATCAAGTTCTTTCTAACAAGGAAAAGAGGGCTCAATACGATCGTTTTGGAAGCGATTTCAAGAATGCCGGAGCTGGTGGTTTTAATGGAACTAATGTAAATTGGGAGGATTTCACTTCTGGTTTTGGCGGTCAGGACATCAACCTTGAAGATATTTTTGATATGTTTGGTGGAGGATTTAGAGGAAGCGCTAGAAAGGACAACAAAAGAGGGAGAGACCTTGAAGTTTCAGTTTCTATTTCTTTAGAATCTGTTCTTAAGGATCAAGTAGAGAAAATTAAAATTAATAAATTTTGTGCTTGTGAAAAATGTTCTGGTTCTGGAAGAGAACCGGGAACTTCGGTTAAACAATGTTCTACTTGTGGAGGTTCTGGAAAGGTAAGAGAAATTAAAAGAACTATGCTTGGAGATTTTGCTCAAACTAAAACCTGTCCTGATTGTGGCGGAGAAGGTTCTATTCCCGAAAAGAAATGTAGTGTTTGTAATGGGGAAGGTAGGATCGAAAAACAAGAAACCATCGAAATTAGAATTCCTGAAGGTATTGACACAGATCAAGTAATTAAGCTAAAAGGAAAAGGTGACTTTGGAAGAAAAGGAGGAGAAGCAGGAGATTTGTATGTAAGAGTTTTCATAAAAGAACATCCTGTATTTAAAAGAGAAGGAGATAACTTATTCATGGAACTTCCTATCACAATTTCTCAAGCAGTGCTTGGGGATAAAATAAAAATAGAGACCCTTGAAAAAAAACAGATTTTTGTTAAAATACCAAGTAGCGTTCAATCGGGAAAAGTGTTAAAAGTTTCTAAAAGAGGAATATCGCACTCTCCAGGATTTGGTAGAGGTGATTTATATATTGAATTAATAGTTAAAACTCCTCAAAACTTAACAAGAGAACAAAAAGAATTGTTTACAAAATTAAAAAAAGAAGGATTGTAAAATCCTTCCATGCCCTCATAGCTCAGTTGGTAGAGCAGCAACCTTTTAAGTTGACGGTCACAGGTTCGAGCCCTGTTGGGGGCACAAATTAAAAAAGCCTTAAAGGCTTTTTTTGTTAATCTTGAATATATGGAGTTTTGTTTTTCAAAGCAAGTTCTGCTTTATGTAGTTCTGTTCCTAAATATATCGCATGAGTAATATCGGTAAGGAAGGTGTTTATTTTATTTCTAATTTCTTCCGCACTACTTCCTTTAAATTCTTGAAGAAAAGTTCCTTCGGCGTCAAAATGTTTTACGACTATTTCGTTGTTATTAATTTCAATAACGAAATTTCCTCTTGGATCTATCTGACATTCTAGTTGTGGCTTGTGTTTTTCAATCATTTTTTGAGCCTCAAGGAAATCACGTTCATAGATATGAGCTGAACAAGAAACAACAATTAATTTTCCAATTTTAAAATTCAAAGCTTCGGCTATTTCTTTTTGAATTTTTAAAAGTCCGTAAGCATTTTGTGGCCAAGCTCTGAACATATCATTACTACGGAAATAGGCTGTAAGGTATAGGGTATCTTTTTGAACAAGAGCTTGGACCAAATCAAGACAAGGAGCTTTTGCATTTCCACAATCTTTTTTTACATTCCAGGTGAAAGCAATAGCTCTTCTTGAATAGTTTTCTTTTTTTAGTTCGTTAATAATTTCTTGAATTTGATCAATACCGTCGTGTTTTCTTAATCTACTTCCATATGTATATTCAACACCTTCAAAAACGCAAGAAGTCATTACTTGAGGGTAGTAGTTTTCTAAATCTTCTTTATTGAAATAAAGATAAGGAGGGAGGTAAGGATTGTCAGGGTCGTCATTATTAATGACAGTGATTATATTAATTAATTCTCTTTGTTTTTCTCCATAAGAACTTAATTTTTCAAAGCCAAACTTAAAGATTCTGTCTAAAACCTTTAACCAAACATCAGAGACTTTTTCTCCCTCAATTCTAAAACCAACTTTTTCAGAAGGAAAAGTATTTACTCCTTTAGCTAAATGATCTTCAAAGTCTAAAGGCTCATTAGTCCAAGTTTTTGGAAGTGATGATAAATCTATTTTATCTAAGGTGTTATTAATTTCTGAGGTTTCTACAAAAAGAGAGTGTTTGCTGAAATAGCTTATAAATTCGTTAACTTTTTCTTCGGGGATTTCTTCGTGAATGTAATCTTTTTTATCTCCAGCTAAAAAGCTTTTAAATTCTTTTACACTTCCTGACAAATCTTTTCCAGAAATAATTAAAAAGTTAATTTTAGGATTTAGAAATATATTTCTAATGATAAAATTTATTCCTTCTTTAGAATATAATTGACCAATTATTAAAGTCTTTTCTTTAGATGTGGGAGAAAGTTCCTTAAAAACATCTTCTTTTTTTGTCCAACCAGTAACGATAGAAATACTTGAATTTTCGTTTTCGTTAATAATTAATTGGTTACTATAATATTTTGGCCAAGTTTGATCCATATTTTTATTCGTTTATTCTTCTAACGTATTCTCCTCTCTCTGTATTAATTTCGATGACATCATCTTTGTTAATAAAAAGGGGAGCGTTCATTATGGTTCCGTTTTCAAGAGTAATAGCTTTATTTCCCGAAGCAGCTCTATCACCCTTTACTCCTGGAGTAACTTCAATCACTTTTAGTTGTACTTTAATTGGAAGTTTAACGTTAATAATCTTACCATCGAAAAGAAGAGTTTCTACTATTCCGTTTGTGTTTAAAAACTTTGCCTCTTCTCCGATCTGTGTTTCGGTTAATTCGAATCTGTTAGAAGGATTGTCTATTTCTGAAAAAACAAGCTTGCCTTTATTGTTATAGATAAACTTAGCTTCTTTCTTTTCTATATCAGCTTCTTCGAAACTATCTCTTGGTTGAACTGTTTTTGTGATAACCCCTCCAGTTGCTAAATTCTTAAGCTTTGTTTGAAGGTAAGAATGTCCTCTACCTTTAAACACAGCCTGAGCTTCTACAATTTCGTAAGGTTGTTCGTTAACGATAATTACTTTTCCTTTTTCAAGTTCTGAGTATGATAACATATTTTTATTGTTTTATTTTTTTATCTTCCAGACGATGTCTTTTTTTTCATCTCCGGCAAATTCAAGCCATTCACCTTCATTATTAATAACAAACCATTTCTTTTTCATTTGAGACCAAACCATTGGTTGATCTTCATAGAAAGGTTTTTTAACAATTTCTTTTGGTTTAAGCTTATCTAATTCTAACCATTTTTTAAAAACAGTTTCAATAGCATAATCAAGATTTCTAGATTTTGCCCAATCAGAAACTATTGTAATGGCTTGTTTTGCCATTTTTTTAGATCCAGCCAATTCGATTAATTCTTTTGCGGGTCTAGTGAATCTAGAATAAATAATCTTTCTTTTTTTAGCATCTTCCTTGATTTGTTCTAAGGTATATCCTTTGGTGTAAAAAAAGTGATTGATTACTTCTTGTATATCAGTTTCCTTTTTTTCTTTCATAGAGCACGTATAATATTATTATAGAAATCTTTAACTTTTTCAAGTTCCGCAAGTCCTTTTTTTGTAATCGAATAAACTCTTCTTTGTCCTTTTTGTTCGCTAGTAACTAGTCCATCTAGTTCAAGAGAGTAGAGAACTCTATAGGGAGTTATTTTTCCAGGTCTAAAACCAAACCTTTCTTCTATATCAGAAGGGAAGTCCCAACCATAGTTTGGTTTATCTTTTAAGAGGGTGAGAATGTACACCCATAGATTTCCTTTTGTGTTATATTTTTTAAGTCTTAGAAAGGGGTTCATAATAGTTGACATTTATATTTTACCACTGTAAAATAAACTTAGAAAATCTTATACTTTAATAATAATTAATAAATTGAAATAAGTAAACATATGGAGAAAAAAATTAAGATTGCTATTGCTGGATTAGGTAACTGCGCAAGCTCACTTATTCAGGGATTAGAGTACTATAAAAATATTAGCACTAATGATGAATTAGTTCCAGGATTAATGCACAACGTAATCGGGGATTATAAAATTTCTGACATAGAAGTTGTTGCAGTTTTTGATATAGACAAAAGAAAAGTTGGAAAAGATTTTGCAGAAGCTATTTTTGAAAAACCAAATAATACTACTGTATTTTGTCCAAATATTCCTAAGTCAGGAGTTAAGGTACAAATGGGACCTGTTTTAGATGGAGTAGCTGAACATATGTCAGAATATTCTGAAGATGAAAGATTTGTTATTTCTGACGAAAAGCCTGTTGATGTAGTTAAAGTATTAAAAGACTCTGGAGCACAAATGCTTGTTAACTATATGCCAGTAGGTTCTCAAAAAGCAACTGAATTTTATGCTCAAGCTTGTATCGATGCTGGTATAGGATTTATCAATGGAATGCCAGTGTTTATTTGTTCAGATAAAGATTGGGCTGCTAAATTTGAAGAAGCAGGACTTCCTTGTTTGGGAGACGATGTAAAAGCTCAAGTTGGGGCAACTATTACTCACAGAACTTTAACTCACTTATTTTCTCAAAGAGGAGTTATTCTTGATAGATCATATCAGTTAAATTTTGGAGGAAATACTGATTTCTTAAACATGCTTGAAAGAAAAAGATTAAAATCAAAGAAACTTTCTAAGACCGAAGCCGTAGAATCAGAATTAACTCAAAGACTTGATTATAATAATTTACATATTGGACCATCAGATTATATTCCATTTTTAAAAGACAACAAGATTTGTTTTTTGAGAATGGAGGGAAGAAAATTTGGTAACGTTCCAGTAAGCATTGAACTTAAACTATCTGTTGAAGATTCTCCAAACTCAGCAGGAGTTATTATTGATGCTATTAGAATGATGAAATTAGCTTTAGATAGAGGAACAACCGGAGTATTATTGTCACCATCTGCTTATTTTATGAAACATCCAATGGAGCAAATTACTGACGATAAAGCTAGGGAAATGGTAGAAGAATTTATTTTAAATAAAAGAGAAAGATAAATAATATAAATTTTAATATTATGTCAAGAACTCCAATTCAAAGATTCAAAGATTTTACTAAAGAAAGAAATCTTTGGGTATATATTCTTTTTCTAGGAAAAGATCAAGAAGTAATAAAAGATTCTTTAAACGCAAAGATTTTAGAAAAATTTGATTTTTTACCTAATTTTTTTAAAAAGAAAAAAGTTCTTTATACTTTAGAACAAGAAGGATATATCAAGAAAGAAAGATTCCAAAGCAAGAAGGCTTATAGCACAACCGAAAAAGGAAAAGAAGAGCTTCAAAAAATGATTTCGTACACAGAAGATTTATTAGAAAAGTTAAAAAAATAAATTTATGTTAGATTTAAAAAGAGAGTGGTTCAAATCAGAAGAGAGACTTATCGGTAGAACTTTAGGCAAATTGCCAATAACACCAAATCAATGGACTTGCTTAAGCGTAGTTTTTGCTTTGGTTGGATTATATTTTACGATTAACTTAAGTTTTGTTCTTGCCTTTGTAATGTTCTTTTTTGCAGGAATTTTAGATTTTGTTGATGGTTCTGTTGCAAGGGCAAAAAACATGTCTTCTAAAACAGGAGCATATATAGATACTGTTGTTGATAGATATGTTGAAGGAATAATGCTTTTTGGACTTCTTTTTGTAACTCTGCCAGAAATTTTAATTCCTGCATATGCTTGGGTTTTTTTAGCAATATTTGGTTCAATTGTAACTACTTATGCTAAAGCTGCAGCCAAGGAGAAGGATTTAGTGAATCAGGAACTAAAAGGAGGTTTAATGTCTAGAGGAGAGAGAATAATCTTAATTTTTGCAATGTTTATCTTATTAGCTTTTTCTCAAGCATATATCGCAACAATTATTTTAATTGTAATTGCTGTGCTTTCTAATTTTACAGCCTTACAAAGATTTTTTTCAGCAATCAATTTAAATAAAAAAGATATTAAATAAAAGATATTAATAGAAAATGCTATCGAGAGATAGCATTTTTTATTTTTTTAAACATCGGGGTTAAAAGATATAGCGAAGGAGCTTTTTTACCAAACCATTTTATATTTTTATTTAATAAATCCTTTTTAAAATCTTCTAAATTATTAGAAGGGGATTCTATGTAAGCATATCCAATAGATTTACAGATATGATTATCGCTTCCAGCAGTTATAATTAAGTGAGGGTATTTTTCTGATAATTTTTTTGCCTTATCATTATCCTTACTAAAAATTCTTCGAGCGTTAAAGACTTCTATTCCATCAACAATAGTTAAGTAGTTTTCTATGTTTTTAAAAGGATTGTTAAAATCAAAAGGGTGGGGAATAATTGCGATGCCATTTTGAGCATGAATTTCAGTAATAATCTTTTCAGGATTTTCTCCTTTCATGTTTATTTTTTTATTCAAAAAAAGTCCTAAAATATCACCGTTGCTAGACTTTATTTCTTCTCCCAAAACTACTTCCATGTTATATTTTTTAGCTGCAATTATAGCATCATTCCAGCCATCATTATTATCATGGTCAGTTATGGCGATTCCATTCAATCCCTTTTTTTGTGCCTGATTAAAGATTTCATCCAAAGAAGATATAGCGTCTTTAGAGTATTTTGTATGGCAATGTAAATCTATTTTCATATACAATTAATATAGCATATTTTATTAAAATATGGTAATCTTATAATAATGAATTATTGGATTATTTACGGAATTTTAAGCGCTACTTTTTGGGGCGTTTATACTATTTTTTCAAAAGTATTAACTTCTGAAAAATATTTAAAAGTGGGGACAGAGACCTCTGCTTTATTTATGCTTTTGGGGATAATGGTAGTTTTTGCAAGTTATTTTTTGATTAAAGCTAATTTAGAAACTAATTTAAAGATTATTGCTTCTGTGCTAGTGCTAGTTGTTTTTATTTTCTTTTTATTTTGCATAACAAAAACAGGGATTGTGTTAACTCCACAAATAATTTTTTTTGGATTGGGGCAGGGAGCTTTGTGGGCACTTGGAATGGTTTTTACTTTCTTAGCTTTCAAGAGTGGGGCAGAAGCAGCAAAATTAGTTCCTTTATATAATACAAATACTTTAATAGCTATTTTAATTGGAATTATTTTTTTAAACGAAGTTCCTGATGAAAAAATTAAAATTATTGCAGGAGGTTCATTAATTATAATAGGGGGAATATTAATAAGTAATTAAATAAAAATATGTTTGATTCAAAAAATATAAAAGGTGTTGTGTTTGATTTAGATGGTACTTTATTTGACACTGAATATTATCAATGGCAAGGATGGGTTGTTCCATTAAAAGATTTTGGAATTGATTTGTCTAAAGAAAAATATTTAAAATATGCTGGAAAAAAGGGGGAAGATATTGAAAAAGAACTTATATCTGATTTTAATTTAGGAATTAATCAAGGTGATTTATTAAATGAGAAGAGAAAATTACTTGAAGAGTGGTTTTCAACAAAAGAACTTGGTCTAATGCCTTTCGCAAGAGAGATTGTGGAGTACTTTTTCAACAACCCAAATTATAAAGTCGCTTTATGTTCTGGGGGTCCAAGGGATGAGGTTATATTAAAGTTAAAAAGAAATGATTTTTTGAAATATTTTGAAGTAATAACCACAAGTAGCGATGTTAAGAGAGGAAAACCATTCCCTGATATTTATGAAAAAGCAGTTGAAGGTTTAGGGCTTAATAATGAGGATTGTTTAGCCTTTGAAGATACTCAGTACGGTGTTCAATCTGCAAAGGATGCTGGTTTGTTTTGTTTCGCAATTCCTAGCGAATATTCACTTCAGCAAGATTTTTCCAAAGCGGATGAAGTCTTAAAATCATTAGAAGATGTTTTTCCCTTTTTTAAAAAAGAAAAAGAGGTTATTTGAATAAGATTTTTGGGCTTATTAAATGATCCTCTTTATCTCTTGAAAGAATAATTTTTTCGACAGCTTCTCGTCCTTGTTTTTCTGGGTTTTGCGTAAGGACGGCAATTATATTGCCTTGTTTGAGAGATTCTAGTACTTTTTCGTTGCTATCAATAGCAACGATTTTTTTTGTGGTTTTCAGAGCAACTTCTGTTCCTCTTATACCCAAAGTAATAACTGGAAGATCTCTTTTTTCCTCGGGAATAATAGCATTTTCGTCTTCGGGGTCAATGTATAGTTTTATTACTTCAACTCCTGATGCTTTTATGCCATTTATCCTAAGGTCATGCCCTTCATGATTTTTTTCATGTAGCAAAACAAGAATTTTTTCTTGAGATCCAATACTGTCCAAAAGAGTCTCGGCAGCAAAATATCCCATACGATACTCATCGAGTCCAACATATGGAATTTTTTTCTTGAGTCTTTTTTTCCATTCTTCTGGTGGAGGTGTGTTTACAAGGACGATGTCTCCTTCAAAAGAATTCAGCATTTCAACAAAATCATCACTTCCTTTAGTGAAGGGAAGTATTAGACTGTCAGTAGAACCAATGGCTTTTTCAACTAAGGAATACCACTCCTTGACATCATTATATGATTTTGTTGGAGCCAGAACAGTCAGTTCTTGGTTACATTTTTTTGCACCGTTAATGATTTCAGTCCACACTTCACTCGTTTTTCCAAATTTTGGATCTATCCGACTGTGTGAAATAATCGTTATGTTGTTCATTTTTCGCCTCAAAGACTATCCTTTCAAGATAAAAGAATAGCCAATTTATATATAAATATTTATACATAAAATGACTATTCTTGATATATTAAATAACTAATTGTAGTTTAAAACTAAAAATTAAAAAAGTCAATATAGTGTTGACATTTTAAAATAAAAAAGCTATATAGAACAAGGTTTTTATGGTGTCGAGAAGTAATATAAGAAGTGGATTGTGTCAAACCTTAATTAAAGGAAAAACTTTTGATGGAAATGGCGCTGTTCCTAAAAAGATAAAAAAATCAATTCCTCGAAATTATTATGAAATTTGGAGATTGACCTAAGATAGTAAGTAATTTACTATCTCTTTTTTTTATTGTGCGACATTTAATTTTTCATGTCCTTTCCTGAATGAAATTGTTTGTGAACGTCTCTTAATCTTTTATTTGTAACGTGTGTATATATTTGAGTAGTAGCAATATTTCTATGCCCTAAAAATTCTTGAATAGTTCTTAGGTCAACACCTTGGTTTAATAAGTCGGTAGCCATAGAATGTCTTAAGGTGTGAGGAGTTGTGAAATATGGGATATTTGCCACAGTAGCATAATTTTTCACCAATCTTTCAATAGATCTAACAGTTAAACGCTTATCAGAACTGTTTCTAGAGCGGTAGTTGATAAATAGAGCCTTATAATCATCTTCTCTTGTATCCAAGTACTTTTTAATCCAACCAAGAGCTCTTTCTGAAAAATAAACAGTTCTAGTATGACTTCCTTTGCCCACAACACTAATTTCTAAATCATCTTTTCCTTTTATATTCTTAAATTGCTCAATATTTAAGGCAACAAGTTCAGCAATACGAAGACCAGTAGAAAAAAGAGTCTCTAATATGGCACGATCTCTGAGACCTTGAACATTATTTGTTTTTGGAGCCATTAAAAGGCGTTCTATTTGGTCTAATGAAAGAAACTTTATATTCTTCTCGTTGTGTGAGTCCTTGGGAAGCTTTATTTTGTCTGAGGGGATACTTTGTATATCTTTATCGGAAAAATACGAGAGAAGGCTTCTTAGGGCTATTAAGTAGTAGTTTTGTGTTAATTTAGAGAGGGGATTATTGTGATTGTCGATATATCGAGCTAAATAGAGCCTATAATCCCAAATATCTTCAGGAGTGAGTTCGTGAGGCAACATATTTTCTTTATTTTTTAATTTTAACCACAAAGAAAACTTTTTAAGATAGCGACTATAATTTTTTTGAGTATTATCAGAGAGTCCGCGTTCAATTTCTAAATAATCGAGAAAATCAGGAATATGTTTAACGATAGGAGTATTAGATTGGTTCATACATTAAATATATTAATTATTGAATAAATACGAGGCCGTAAAATCCGTTTTAAGCAAATATAGGTAGTTAGTATCATCTTATCCAGAACTTTATTCTCTTATATGTCGCTTAACCTACATTGTACGACATTATAATATCGTCTGTGTAAAAAAATAACAACCCCTTCCCTTAGCAAAATAACATTAAATTATTCTTCGGTTGTTTCGGTTTTTTCTTTAAAAAAATTAAAAATCTTTTCTATAACTCCCGGAAGTTCATTTTCAAGATCTTCTTTTTCTTTATTGTATTCTTCTGTTGCTGTTACTTTTTCTACCGCATTAGCGATTTTAGGCCCAATATTAGCCTTAAACCATTCATAGTAGATTGAGAAGTTTTCGTCCCAAATATTCTTTATTTCGTTTAAAAATTCAATACTAAACACCTTATCTATCAATTGTTCGGCAATTTCTTGCCCATCCTCTATCGCAATTTCTTCTATTGTTTCTGCCTTACAATAATTAATATTAAATATAAATAATAATGAAAAAGTTAAGATGGTTATTTTTTTAAACATATTTTTATGATTCTAAAAATTTAATAATATCTTTAGCTATAAATTCGGCACTGTTTGGAATTCCGAATTCCCTAGCTTTTTTTCCTAATTCGGCAATGTCTTTAAATTGAAAAATATTTTTTAATTCTGCTAAGAAAAAGTTTGGAGTAAGATTTTTTTCTTCTATAACGATAGTAGACTCAGTTAATTTAGCATAAGTCAAAGCGTTTTTTAATTGGTGTCCTTGAGCTGATTCAGGAAGCGGAATTAAAATGCTTGGTCTTCCAATGGCGCTGATTTCAAAGATAGTTCCCGATCCTGCCCTTGCAATAATAACATCTGAAGCAATATAAGCATTTTGAATTTCTTCTTCGCTAAAAAAAGAATATGCATGGTAGTCTGATTTTAATTCATCGGGAATAAGAGCATCGGTATATTTTTTAACATTCTTAAAATCTTCATATCCTGTTTGATGGATTACTTCAAAGTATTTTAATATTTCAGGAATTGTTTGAATAACTAATTCGTTAATTCTAGTAGATCCTTGGGATCCTCCAATAAATAAAACGGTAGGTTTTTTAAAGTTCAAATTTAAAATTTCTTGTGCCCTATTCCTACTTCCGTTTAATATAGTTTTTCTTATTGGATTTCCCGAATGAACCATTTTCTTTAGAGGAAAATAGGTTACTTCTTTAGGGTCAAAAGCAACATAAATCTTAAAAGCAAATGATGATAGTATTCGATTTGCCTTTCCAGGAATTACATCTGATTCATGCATAATAATAGGAACTCCTAAGAGCATTCCTGCAAAAACAATAGGAAAAGAGCCAAAGCCTCCTTTGCTAAAAATAACATCAGGAGCGTAGAAATATATTTGTATAAAAGCTTGAATAATTCCTATAGGAATATTGAATAATAAATCTTTTAAGTTTTCAAAAAAAGATTTAATTCCACCATAATTTCTTATTTTTCCAGCAAGACAAAAATTAATTTCAACTTTTTCTTTTTTAAAAGCTTCGTATGTAAATTTGTCTTTCGGTCCCAAGTATAAAAAATCAACTGCGTCTAATGAATTTTTCTTTATTTCTCTTAAAACAGCTATTAGTGGAAAAGTGTGTCCTCCTGTTCCCCCGCCGGTCAGTATTATTTTCATAAATTAATTATATATTATTTTTCTCATTATTAACAGACCTTGAAATGTTAAGCAATAATCCTAAGGCTGCTAACTCTATTACAAGATGGGTTCCTCCATAGCTTATGAAAGGTAGTGGTGTCCCTGAAAGTGGCATTAATCCACTCATGGCAGAAATATTAATAAAAGACTGACTTACAATCCAAGTACAAATTCCAACCGCTAAAAGTTTTCCAAAAGGAGTAGTCTTCTTAGCTGTTTTTATAGAATAAAAAGCAAAAGACACCAAAAGAAGAACTAAAAAGGCACAGCCCAAGAAACCCAACTCTTCTGCGTAAATAGCAAAAATAGAATCAGACATTGATTCTGGAACAAAACCAAATTTTTGAGCGCTTAAACCAAGACCAGAACCGTTAATTCCTCCAGATCCTATAGATATTAAAGATTGATTTATTTGATAAGCATCTCCTAAAGTATCACTTAGTGGATCTAAAAAAGTCATTACCCTTTCCATTCTATAAGGAGAAGTAAAAACCATACCACAAAATAAAATTATTCCACAAACTCCGATTATCAAAACATCTTTCATTTTTGTATTTGAGGAAAAAAGAATTGCTACCGCAATAAGGAAGATAGTGATTAGAGTACTTAAATTTGATTGAAGAAATAAGGCTAGTACTATCAATCCTATTATAATAGCAAAATTAATAACAGGGTTTTTAATTTTTTCACTACTAAAAAGAGCTCCTAAATAAATTATAGTTGTTAGTTTTAAAAATTCTACTGGCTGAAAATTAAATCCGAGAATATTGGCCCATCTACAAGCACCCCCTTCACAAATTCCTATACCTGGAACAAAGACAGAAAACATTAGAAGGTAAGAAATTAAGAAAAATCCCAAAGCATATTTCTTTATAAAATCTAAAGGAATTAAAAAGGCTAACACCCCTAAAAATATTCCTGGAAGGAATCCGAATAATAATTGATGAATCAAGTAATGATTTGAAGAAAAGCCTTCATTTAAAGCAAAGGCAGGAGATGCAGTAGCAATTGTTATGATGCCGGTTAAAATGAATAACAAAGAACAGATTAAAAGTGGAATGCTAGGTGTGTGTAAATTATTTTTTGCTCTCATTTTTTAAATATTTTTTAAATTGATTAGCTTTATCTTTGTAATTTTTGAAAAGATTGTAACTTGGAGCAGCTGGTGATAATAAACAAGTGCCACCCCTTTTTGTATTTTTTATAGCAAACTGAACAGCATCTTTCATTTTACTAGTAAAGAAGAAATTAATTTTTTCATTTTTAATTTCTTTATATATTTTTCTATCACTATTCGGAAAAAGAATTATATTATTTATTTCTCTTTTTTTAATTTCATCTGTAAGTTTTGTGAATTGTATTCCCCTGTCTAGTCCCCCTAAAATTAAAGTATCAATATTTTTTAATTCGTTCAAAGCGAAGATTGTTGCTTCTGGAATAGTAGCAAGTGAGTCGTTGTAAAAATTAATACCACTAAAAGTTCCAACAAATTCAATTCTCGAATCAAGTGTTTTAAAATTATCGATGCTTTTTTTAATCTCTTTTTCTGTTAGTCCAAATATCTTCGAAACAACCACGGCGGCAGCAATACTGTCTTCGTGAATATTCTTTTTAAAAAAAGATTGTTCTTCGAAAGGTATTTTATGGGCTTTTGTTTTTATATTTTTAATTTCTTCAAATTTAGGATTATAGACAAAAAAATCATTTTTATTTTGGAACTTAGAGATGTTCTTTTTTGCGTTAAAGTATTTTGAAAAAGTTCTGTAATAATCTAAATGTTCTGGGTAAATATTTATAAAAACAGAGATATTAGGACTTTTAGAGATATGGTCTAATTGATGACAAGACATTTCAAAAACAAAAATATCTTTTGGTTTTGCGGTGAGCAAGTAAGACAAGCAGGGTCTTCCCATGTTTCCTACTAATTTTATATTTTTAAAATGATCTTTTAATATTTTATAAATTAAAGTTGTAGTAGTACTCTTTCCCTTTGTTCCCGTAATACCGATTATTTTTCCTGGACAATTTTCTAAAAATAATTCTGTCTGAGAAGTGATTTTTGCTTTTCCAGATTTCTCTTTTATTTGGCCATAAGGAATTCCAGGGGTTTTTATAATAACATCGTATTTGTCTATATTCTCTAAATAATTTTCTCCCGAATAAATTTCTTTTTCATCCGCAAGAATTAAATTTTTGTCAGCTAAAGCAATACCCTTTAATGGAAAAAGTTTTTTTAATGTTTTGTAAGTATTTTTCCCCTCTCTTCCAAAACCAACGATAATTATTTTTTTATCTTTAAGGTCTTTTAATTTCATTTTGTAATATTTTTTTAAATTTTAAAGGAAGGTTATTTTTTTTATTAAAGCTATTTAAGATTTTTTTAGGATTGATATTTTTCAAGTAACCGTTTTTATTAAGATAGTCTAAGAGATAATATTTTTTACCTTTTTTATAACTTAAATAAAACGCCACAAGAGATTCTTCAGTTGTTCCAATACATTCAAATGGTTTAGTTTTTTTCTTTCCGATCAATTCAAGAGCTTCTTTTCTAAGATTTTTATCCTCAAAAAGATTTTTATTAAAAATAGAAAATAAGTCTTTTTCTTCCAGAAAAGGATACAATATCATAAAAACAAATAAACATTTTGGACAACTTCCACACCAATGTAATGTTTTTTCTTTTGTTTCAGAACAAGTCTTATTAGCTTCATTGCAACTTAAAAAGATATTATAATATTCTTTGAATCGAGAAAATATTTTAGCTATTTGAATTTCATATAGCGGTCTTAAAAAACTAAAATACTCAATCCCTTCTATTAAGAATTCTTTTGAGTAATTTCTAAAATCGTTTTCGAATTCAAAACTCTTTGAGTATTGATGGTTTATTTTTTTATTTAAATAAATTGTTGTTTCTTCGTTTGCACTTCTTTCGTTTGATAGAGCGATATATTTTGCATTAATTAAGTAAGCGGTAAGTGTTGTTAAGAAAGCTAAATAAGCGGAAAAGGGAGTGTGTCCATTATAATAACCCTTTCGATTTAATTCTAATAATTTTTCATCTATTTTTCTTTCTACGTATATGTGTTTATTTTTTCCAATTGTTTTTTCAATCTCATTGTTTTTATTTAAACCAAAACAATAAATATTTTCTTTCTGTAGTAAATTTAAAGAAACTATAGAGTCTTTCCCCCCTCCTATCGGAAGAAGTATTTTATCAGAAGTTTTTATTTTTTTCTTTTTAAATTCTTTATTCGAAGTACATTCTATTTTTAAAAAGTCTTTTTTAGTAAAATCTATTTTATTTTGAAAAAAGAATTCGCCAAGTCCTTTTAGATAAATCTTTTTCCAAAAATTTTTTTGCTTAATATTTAACTTTCCACATTCAATAATGATTTTAGGAGAGCAAGTTGCTTTGTAATAACTTACAAGCTCTATCATTCCCAAATTAAAAATTAAATTATCTAGAATATCAGAATCAAGTTTTTCAACAGGTATGTTTTTGATTTTAATAGTAGGACGAAATCTTATCTCTGGTTCAATTAAAAAATTAAAAGAAATGTTTAAATCTCCATTTTTAAATTCATATTCGTAATTTTGATATCTAAATGTGGGATGTTTTTTTCTTAAGTCCATAGTAATTGAATAGCTACTCCAATAATAGCAAACACAACTCCCAGAAGCCAAAATCTCATTGATATTTGTGGTTGGGTCCAGCCAATTGATTCTAAGTGATGATGAATTGGTGTTGATTGCCATATTTTCTTACCTCTAATTTTCTTAGAAAGAAGTTGAAGAATAACAGATCCTGCTTCAATAACTAAAATCCCAGCAATAATTGGAAGAACGACGATAGAGTCTGTTAGAAAAGCAACCACAGTCATTGTCATTGTTAGCCCCATAACTCCAGTTTCTCCCATATAGAATTTTGCCGGAGGAATGTTGAACCATAAAAAGCTAAATAAAGTTCCTGTAATAATAGAGCAGAAAATAGCTAAATTGTATGATCCCTGAGAGAAAGAAATAATCGCAAAAGCTGCAAAAATAGAAGCAAAAACTCCTCCAGCGAGTCCATCTATTCCATCAACTACCCCACCAGCCCATGAAGCTAAACAAACAATAATAAAAAGTAAGATAAATAAAATACCAAAATTAAAATCTATCCCTTCTGGAAAATTAAAAAGTAATGGAATGTGGACCGTTGTCCAGCCTAATTTCAAATAAAACCAAAGCCCTCCAATTAGACCAATTGCAGAGATAAGGGCCATTCTTATAGAAAATTTTAAGCCACCTCCAATATATTTTCCCTTCCCCCAAACAACGGCCATATCATCAGCTAGTCCAATAATGGAAGCGATAATTATAGTAAAGAATGGAAGCCAAGTTTCAGGACGAGAAATAAAATTTAAATCTTGTAGCCACCAAACATTTGTTATGTGAGGTAAGAAAGCAAAAAATATAGCCATTAAAAACACAGTTGCCCAGATAATAATTCCTCCACCCCTTGGGGTGTTTGTTTCTTTTTCTTTATGAAATTTAGCAAAAACCTCAGCCTCTTTACCATCAATAGTTAGTTCTCTTACTTTCTTTTTCCAAAATTGTTTTTTGATTAAATATGGAATTAAAAAACGAGCGAAAATAAAAGAGATAATAGAACCTAAAGCAGTTAATCCTAAGAGTCTAATAGCATTATAAATTTCAATTGTCATGTTT